>JBBSVP010000240.1:0-3556 GCA_038046745.1 Candidatus Hydrothermarchaeota archaeon | reverse complement strand
CGCAGGGCGAGCTTGACGTTCAGCGGTTCTAAACCGCCGTGGGTCACCCAGTAGACCTCGTCCTCGAAGCCCTTTATGTGCTGGGCCTCCTTGGCGAACTCGTCCTCGGGGATGAGGAGGGGGAAGAGCGTCTCCTGGTGCCCCTTCTCCTCCAGGAGGTGCCTTATCACTTCCAGGACATGCTTCCTCACCTGGAAGCCGTAGGGGAACCAGACGTAGAGCCCCTTCACAGGGTAGCGGACATCCAGGATCTGGGCCCTCTCGATGACCTCGTTGTACCACTCGCTGAAGCTGTTGCGCCACCGCTCCCTGGTCATGCCACCACCATCACCATCAGGATGTCCCTGGCTCCGGGAGCGAGGCCCAGGGTGAGGAGGATCGCCTTTACGATATCCATGGCCGTCCTGTCCTCCAGCTCCCCCAGGTAGTAGATGGCGGGGAGGACCACGGCCAGCTTGAGGGGGTACATCACCGCCGGGTGGGTAGCCCCGATGATGGCCTTGGGGAAGACGTGCTGGGCCACGAGGCCGTAGGAGGAGATGCCCAGGAAGGTGGCGCTGGCATCGAGCATGTGGGCCGAGAGGACCCCCAGGTTCACTTTATCATCGAGGAAAGAATGCCCCGCCCGCCTTAGGATATAGTACACAGAGGCCACTATGGCGGCCGAGATCGCCAGGGCTATGAGGAGCGGCCCCGGCTTCGGGCCAAGGCCTACCACCTCCCTGAGGGCCCAGACCAGGCCGATCCAGCCCACCGCCAGGGGGAGGTAGTGATAGGGGATGCCGGCGTAGCGCCGGAGGAGGAGGCCCAGGAGGATCGAGCCGAGGAGGAGGACGTATATCAATGCGTATATCCCCGGGGTCTTGAAGAGGTTGGAGGTTATCACGTCCATATCCCTCAGGACCCGGAGGCTGGAGCCCAGGAGGACGAAGGGGATGAAGAAGGAGTAGAACCTCCCATCGAGCTTTATCTCCAGACGCCTGAAGAGGCGGATGGTGAGGAGGACCAGGAGCCCCAGGACGGCGGCGTAGAAGAGGGTGTTGACGATGTTGTAGCCGGTGCCGTACCGTATGGGGTCCAGGAAGTACCTATCTACGAAACCCATGCCTTCCCATGGGCCGGCTGGAATAAAAAGGTTACCGGGCCTTTATACGCCCAGGGGTAGAGGTAGGTCCATGGCCGGCTGGAAGCGGGGGGCTCTGGGGATCCTCATCCTCTTCGCCTTCACCCAGGCGACGGGCGTCCTCTTCCAGTCCTTCGTCTTCGAGGTGGAGAGAGGCTCCACGGAACACTTCATCAAAGAAGAGTCCAGGAGCCTCTCTCCCTACCGAGGAAACTGGATACCGCTCCTCATCCTCCCCTCGGCCTTCCTCGTCGTGGTGAACATCTACCTCCTCCTCTTCCGCTCCCGCCTCCTGGTACGGCTCCTCAAGTACCTCGTCTATGGCATGGCGATCCTGAGCCTCGTCGTCGTGACCCAGATCCTGGGCGCAGTCCTCCTGGCAATCCTCATAACCATGGGACTATCGGTTCCGGTTGCCCCCTTCGAGTATGCCCTCCTCATCGCCTCCCTCTTCCTCCCGCCAGCCCTCCTCGTGGCCGGGAGGTACGTAGTACTGGTCAAGAACGCCCTCGGCATCTCCCTCTGTGCCCTGGTGGGAACCAGCGTAGCTGGTTACTTCTCCTCCGCCACCATCCTCGCCCTCCTGGGCGTCCTCTCCCTCTTCGACTATTACTTCGTAGTCAGGTCCAGGAAGATCGTCAGGATAGCTGAGGCCATGGAGGCCCACCAGATCCCCTTCGCCCTCTCCGTCAGATACACGGAGCCCGAGCCGCGCCCCATGGAGATGGAGGCCCAGCTGGGCTTCGGGGACCTCATCCTGGCAACGGGGCTGGCCGTGGCCCTCTACATCGATAGGGACGCGGGATCGGCCCTCCTCGCCATTTCCGCCACAACCACGGCCCTGGGGCTCTTCCTGGCCCTGGCCCACAGGGGAGGGGACGTCAAGCCCTACCCGGCCATGCCTGCCATCTTCCTGGGAGGGCTCGTCGGATACCTGGGGGGTATCCTCCTCGCCATCCGCTAGACGAGCATCTCCAGGAGGAGGTTGCGAAAGGCGGGGCCCAGGCCCAGGCCCAGCAGGGCGGCCCTGAGGAGCGTCTTCGATGTCTCGTCCTCCAGGTCGTCCAGGTAGTGGAGGGCCGCCAGGACGATCCCGGCCTTGAGCGGGAAGATGAGGAGGGGGTCCAGGGAGACCAGGAACCGGGTGAGGAGGACTTCCTCCCGCAGGCCGTAGAGGGTGAGCCCCAGGTAGGTGGTGGTGGCGTCCAGGAGGTGGGCCGCCAAGACGGCCAGGTTCGCCCTCTGGTCCAGGACCCGGAGGCCGATCCTGGGGAGGGCCAGGTAGAGGGCGGAGGCCAGGGCGAGGGTCGGGAGGAGGCCCAGGAGGGGCGGCCCTGGCCGCCAGGGGAGGGGGAGGAGACGGAGGGCCACGTAGATGCATCCTACCGAGGCCAGGGCCAAGGGGATGTGGTGCTCCAGCAGCCCGAACCTGGTGGACCACTTCCCGAGGAGGAGGGACCCCAGGAGGAGGGCGTAGATGAACGCGTAGATGCCAACATTCCCAAAGAGGGGGGAGGAGAGGAGCCCCATGTCCCTCATCACCCGGAGGCCGGAGCCCAGGAGGACGAAGGGGACGAAGTAGGCGTAGAAGAGGCTGAGGTCCGGGCGGAGGGCCCGAAAGAGGCGGACGGTCCCCAGGAGGAGGGCCAGGAAGAGGAGGGCGTAGAGGACGGTATTGGCGGGGGTGAAGCCCTGGTAGGCCATGCTACCGCTTCACGAGGAGGTCGAACCTCTTCACCTGCTCGTATGGCACTTCCGTCTGCTTCTTGCACCGGGGGCAGAGGAGGTACCTGGTCCGCCCCTTCCCGAGGCGGATGTTCCTGGGCTCCACCTTAATCTCGTAGCCGCACTCGCACTGCATGGTGGAGGTTCACCGGGGATGATATTTATAAATATCTGTGGGGATAAAGACGGTATCGTGCAGAGGGATGACAGCCTCATAATCCTCCGTATCGCCCTGGGGGTGATCTTCTTCGCCCACGGGGCCCAGAAGCTCCTGGGCTGGTTCGGCGGGCCTGGCTTCGCAGGGGCGATCCAGCTCTTCCAGCAGAGGCTCGCCATCCCGCCCTACCTCACCGTGATCGTCATCTTCGTGGAGTTCTTCGGCGCAATCCTCCTTCTCATGGGCCTCCTCACCAGGCTGGCTGCGGCCCTGATAGCCGTGGACATGGCCGTGGCCCTCGTCAAGGTCCACCTCCCCCAGGGCTTCTTCGTCGTGGCTGGGGGGAGTGTGGGGATAGAGTTCGTCTTCTCCCTCCTGGCGATGGCCATCTACCTCGCGATAAACGGGTCCGGCAGGCTCTCGCTGGACAGGCTCCTCAGGGAGAGGGTCGGCGGGCCCCTGGGGCGGCTGATGGGCTGATCCTCCCCGCCACCCTCCCGGCCTTATCCGCATCGCCGAAGACGACGATCCCGTCGGAGGATGGCGCGGCC
>JBBSVP010000239.1:0-6266 GCA_038046745.1 Candidatus Hydrothermarchaeota archaeon | reverse complement strand
GAGGAGGGCCAGGAGGACGTTGAGGGGGTATACCGTCAGGGGCCGGAAGTCCGATACCGGGGAGAATCCGCCGGTGGCGAGGCCTGAGAAGGCCAGGGAGACGGCCACGGCCGGGTCCGAGACTCCCCAGTTGTAGAAGGCCAGGGAGAAGAGGCCCGCGTAGAGGGAGTAGATGAGGAGGATGATGAGGAAGGTCTTCCTCATATCTGTTGTGAGGTCCTCGGCACCCACGGCCCTCCCCAGCTGGATGAGGGCCCTCCCTGGGTAGAGGAAGGCCAGGAGGATGAAGACGAGCCCGACGCCCCCGATGAACTGGGTGAGGGCCCTGTAGAAGACGAGGGACCTGGGGAGGCTGTCCACGTCGGAGATGAGGCTGAAGCCCGTGGTGGTGAAGCCGGAGGTGGCCTCGAAGTAGCTGTTGGTGAACTCCTCCAGCGGGCCCTGGCCAGAGAAGACGCCCAGGTAGAGGAAGGGGATGGAGCCGAAGAGGCCCAGGATGAGGAAGACCAGGGTTATGAGGGCGGCGGAGGTCCTGAAGTCCAGCTCCTTCTTCTCGGCCAGGGCGTTGAGGATGAAGCCCGATCCCAGGAAGGCGATGGCGGTGAGGAAGAAGGAGATGAGGGCTTTAGTCTCCCCGTAATAGAAGGCCACGCCGATGGGTAGGAGGGTGAGGAGGCCCGCTAGCTGGAGGACGAACCCCAGGTTGGCCAGGACAGGCCGCATGGCTAGGGGTATTGGGGGCGATGATATATAAAACCTGCCAAGGAATAGCCCGGAGCGGATTCGAACCGCTGTCGCAGGCTCCAAAGGCCCGCATGCTTGACCGCTACACCACCGGGCTGTCCATAAATCCCGCGGCGGGATTTTATACCTTCCGCCTCGGTAATTCTGAAGTGTTCGACCTGCTTTTTTATATGATTTGAACCCCATATATCCTGCGAGGGGTGTGAAGATATGATATTTCACCAGTTCCGTCACGACGGGTGCCTGTCATACCTCGTAGGCGACGGGGAGAAGGAGGAGTGCGCGGTCATCGACCCTGCCAGGGACGTAGGACCGTACTTGGAGGCGGTTGCGGAGAGAGGGCTGAAGCTCGTCTATGTGATAGACACCCATTCCCACGCCGACCATGTCACCGGCGCTGGTGAGCTGGCCAGAGAGGCCGATGCTGCGGTTCTGATGGGCGAGAATGTGGAGAGGCAGCGGGAGGCCAGCGAGGGCAGGGGCGACGAGATGGGCATAGGCGATATCCTGAGGGAGAACGCCAAGGTGAGGGTGGATAGGAAGGTGGGGGAGGGCGACGAGGTAATGGTCGGGGGCCTATCCCTGGAGGTCATCCACACCCCAGGGCACACTCGGGACGCCATCTGCCTCTTGACGGAGGACCGGATCTTCACCGGCGATACCCTGATGATAGGCCTCTGCGGACGGACGGATCTGCCTGGCGGCAGCACCGAGATGATGTATAACAGCATCTTCCAGAAGCTCCAGAGCCTCAGGGACGACCTTCTGCTCTACCCGGCCCACGACTATAAGGGGAACATCAACAGCGCGGTGGGTTACGAGAAGGTGAACAACCCTTTCTTCAGACCCCGCCGACTCAATGAGTTCGTCGAGTTCGTGCGAGGCGTCTTCCCGCCGCCCAAGGGCGCTGGTATGCAGTGCGGCGTCATGGAGGCTAAGGCTACTATAGGAACGCCTCCAACCACTGGGCCCCTGATGGGCGAGATCTGCATCGCCATGGAGAGGCTCTTCCAGGAGTATCCCGAGGACTGGAGGAGGTGGAACGTCATAACCGTCTCAGAGCTCAAGAGAAAGCTGGACGCCGGAGAGAAGGTCTTCATCCTGGATGTCCGCGAGCCCGGGGAGTACGCCTTGGACCATATCAAGGGGGCGAAGAACATCCCAGTCCGAGAGCTGCCCAGGCGCATCGGCGAGCTCCCCAAGGGGAAAGAAGCCGAGATCGTCACCCACTGCGAGAGCGGATTCAGGAGCGCCCACGCATCGATCTTCCTCAAGGCCTACGGCTACACTAAGGTCAAGAACCTGGAGCACGGCATCCACGAGTGGCGGGAGGAGAGGTACGAGGTGGAGAAGGTTACTTAGGCTGGGGGCGAGTCCTCCTGGACCTCCGGCGGGTACCAGTCCCTGGTGATCCAGCCGCCCATGACTAGGCCAAGGACCAGGCCTGCGATATGGGCTATGAAGCCCGTGGCGGATGCCAGGACGAAGAGGACGAACCCGTAGAGGAGGGAGGTCCATATCCCCCGGGGGTACAGGTTCCTGCTGGCCACCAGGACCAGGCCCAGGAGGCCGAAGATGGCCCCGGAGGCCCCCGCCGAGATCCCGGAGGGGTAGAGGAGGGAGGCCAGGGAGGTGCAGGACCCGAGGATTAGGTATAACCCGAGGGTCCTCCTGCTGCCGTAGAGCTCCTCGGCCCTGGAGCCGAAGAAGGCCAGGAAGACCATGTTGTAGCCGAGGTGGGGGAGGTCGAAGTGGACGAAGGCGCTGGTGATGACCTGCCAATAGGCCCCTGCCAGGAAGGCGTGGGGCTCCATCCCCAGGAGGGCCATGTACCGCCGGTCGATCTGGATGGGGGTCACGCTCTGGGAAGCCAGGATTCCGTAGATTGCCGTATTCACGGCCAGGAGGAGATAGGTGGCCCAGGCCATTTGCCGGTCTAGCCTTTCCTGCCGAAGTAGAGGAGGCCTGCCCCCAGGAGAATCCTCGTAATGCCGGCTTCTAAGGCCCTGTAGTCCTTGGCCAGGATATAGAAGCCCCAGAGGATCAGGATGGAACCGGCAGCATAGAAGATAGCTCGGAAGAACTCCTTGGTCTTATCGTAGAGCCCCGCCATGAATCGCTACTTCAGACCCTGGCGGGATTTAAAACTTCCGCTCCATAACGTTATATCTGGGCCACGCCATAATTCGGGGGGATGATCAAGGGCGTCTTCTTCGATATCGACGATACCCTCTACGACAGCACCACGCTCGCCCGCATGGCCAGGAGGAACTCTGTCCAGGCGATGATGGACGCAGGCCTCCCCTTCAAGGACGAGGAGAAGGTCTACAGGGCCCTCCTCAGGGTGATCAGGCGCCTCGGCCCCAACCACAGCCGCCACTACGACGAGCTCCTCAAGGACCTGGGGGTCCCATGGAGCCCGAAGATCGTGGCCGCCGGCGTGGTGGCCTACGAGCACACCAAGGCGGGGTACCTCAAGCCCTTCCCCGGCGTGGTGCCCATGCTACTGGAGCTGAGGAAGGATTACAGGCTGGGGGTGATCTCCAACGGCCTGGCCATCAAGCAGTGGGAGAAGCTCATCTGGATGGGGATCCACCACCTCTTCGATCTCGTCGCCACCTCCGAGGAGCTGGGGTCCGAGAAGCCCGGCGAAGAGATCTTCCAGTACGCCGTCAGGGGGCTGGGCCTGAAGCCTGCGGAGTGTGTCATGGTGGGGGACCGCCTCGATACCGATATCCTCGGGGCCCGGAGGTGCGGGATGAGGACGATCCTAGTCAGGAGAGGGAAGGGGCCGAAGGCCAGGGAGGCGGATGCCGCGGTGGGGGCCGTCACGGAGGTCCCCAGGGCCTTGAAGAGATTCTCCAGGAGATAGTATGGTAAGGAGGAGGAGACGGGACCTGGAGCTGGCGGTCTGCGTGGCCGCCACCCTCTTTGGGGTCCTGGTGGAGTTCCTGGGCTTCTGGGTCCAGGAGCTGGTGAGGGAGGTCGCCATCCCTGGGGGGGTCGACATACCCCTGACCCTGGCCCTCTTCCTCCTCGCCCCCTTCCTCACCACGGGCTGGATCGTTTACAAGTACACGGGGGAGCTCGTCAAGGCCTTCTTATTCGCTGCCCTGGTGATACCCCTCACCTTGGCCATCCTGAGGTGAGCCATGGAACGCCTCAGGCTTGGGACTGACGAAGGGGCGGTGGCCAGGGGAGCGGAGGTCCTCAGGAGCGGGGGGCTAGTGGTCTACCCCACGGAGACCCTCTACGCCCTCGGAGCCAACGCGCTGGATGCAGAGGCCGTTGCAAGGGTCTATAAGATCAAGAAGAGGCCTCTGGGGAAGCCCCTCTCCATAGCCGTCTCCAGCCTGGAGATGCTCCACCGGTACGCCTACCTGGACGAGAAGGCCCAGCGCCTAGCGGGGAGATTCCTCCCTGGGCCTCTCACCCTGGTCCTGAGGAAGAAGGATCTCCCAGAGATCCTGACCTCGGGCCTCCCAAAGGTGGGGGTGAGGATACCGGCGGACCACCGTGCCCTGGAGCTGATAGAGCGTTTCGGTAAACCTGTGACGGCCACCAGCGCCAACATAACGGAGGAAATACCACCCATCACCGTGGAGGAGGTCCTGGAGCAGCTCACTGGCGTGGACTTGATCCTGGACGGCGGGCCCCTGGACCCCTCCAGGGTCCCATCGACCATCGTGGATATGGTGGGGGAGCCTAAAGTATTAAGAGAGGGGAGGATAAAGAGGGAGGAGCTGGAGGCCTTCCTGGGATAATATGGAGGAGCAGGAGCTGTACGAGAGGGCCGGCAGGGTTGCGGCCGAGGTCATGGCCGCCGGCCTGGAGAAGATAGAGGCAGGAGTGAAACTCCTGGATGTGGCCAACTACGTGGAGGGGGAGATAGGGGCGAAGGGGGCGAAACCGGCTTTCCCCTGCAACATCTCGGTCAACGACGTGGCGGCCCACTACTCCCCCCAGGCCTGGGACGAGAGCACCTTCAAGGCCGGCGATCTGGTGAAGCTGGACATAGGGGTCCACATTGACGGCTACATAGCGGACATAGCCAGGTCAAAGGTGGTGGGAGGTGGGAGGAGCGACCTCATCGAGGCCGCCGAAAAAGCCCTGGAGGAGGCCATCAAGGCGGTGAAACCAGGGGCAAAGACGAACGAAATCGGGAGGGTGATAGAGGAGACGATTAAGGGGGCTGGCTTCCTCCCCATAAGCAACCTGACTGGGCACAAGCTGACCCAGTACAACCTCCACGGCGGCGTCCTGATACCCAATATCTGGACGAGGCACGGCGAGGAGATAAGAGAAGGGGAGGTATACGCCATAGAGCCCTTCGCCACCAGCGGCTCCGGGAGGGTTGTGGACGAGGCCAACGCCATCATCTTCAGGTACCTCCAGGACCGCCCCCTCAGGATGAAGGAGGCGAGGGATATCCTGGAGCACGTCAAGGCCAACTTCGGGACCCTCCCCTTCGCCGAGAGGTGGATCAGCGACCTGATGCCCAGGTACAAGCTCAACGCTGCCCTGAGACAGCTCGTATATACCCAGGCGCTCTACGCCTACCACATCCTGCGGGAGAAGGAGCGGGGGATGGTGGCCCAGGCAGAGCACACGGTCATCGTCACGAAAGAAGGGTGCAAGATTACGACAGTGCTGTAGCTACCTCGCCTCTTCCTTCACCGCCACCTTGGCAGGCGGGACCCCTTCCTTCTCCAGGATGCCGTTGGCGGCCATGATCCCCGTAGCTGAGGCCACGATCAATCCCCGGGAGACCCCGGCCCCGTCGCCGGCCACGAAGAGGTTGGGGATGGACGTCTCCATGGACCGCCCCACCTCCACCCGCATGGCATAGAATTTTATCTCCGGGGCGTAGAGGAGGGTGTTGTCCGAGGCCACGCCCGGTATCACCTTGTCCAGCTTGTCCAGGCCCTCTATGATGTTCGTCACTATCCTGTGGGGCATCACCATGGCTATGTCCCCCGGCGTGACGGCGGTGAGGGTGGGCTTGACGGTGCTCTTGTCGATCCTCTTCCAGGTGGAGCGCCGCCCCCTCCTCAGGTCCCCCAGGCGCTGGATGAGCGGATTCCCGCCTCCCAGGGTGGTGGCGGTCCTGGCGATGGACTCCCCGTAGGCCGTGGAGTTCTCCACCGGCTCCGTCAGCTCGATCCTCGTCAGGAAGGCGAAGTTCGTATTCTCGGACCGGGAGTCCCTCAGGGAGTGGCCGTTCACGCCCACGTACTCGTCGTACGCCTCCTTGACTATGTAGCCCCGGTGGTTGGCGCAGAAGGTCCTGACGAAGTCGTCGTAGGTCTTGGTGATGATATGGAACTTGGGATCGCGGTTTATCTTGCAGATTGGGTCCATCACTATCCCCGGGACCTCCACCCTGACCCCCACGTCTATGGGGCCGTGCCTGATCTTGAGCCCCAGCTTCTTGGTCTGGCCGACGAGCCAGGAGGCCCCTGTCCGGCCCGGGGCTGCTATGATGTACCGGGCCTTGCCGACCTCGCCGCTGGAGCGCTTAA
>JBBSVP010000238.1:0-4793 GCA_038046745.1 Candidatus Hydrothermarchaeota archaeon | reverse complement strand
GGAGGCCGAAGGGGCCGGCATAACTGGCGGTAGTGTTGACCTGAGGCTCAAGAGGACCCTGGGATATATGGAGGCCCTCAAGGGGAGGTTCGGGCATGCCTTCCACATCCATATGTACACCGCCAATCCCCTGGGCATGGATATCCTCAGGGGGCTCAAGGGTGTGGGGCTGGACGAACTGCGGTTTCATGTAACGGGAGAGGAGATATGGGAGACTATTGCGGTTTCCATAAACCTCGGGATAGAGACGGGTATTGAAGTACCCGTCCTGCCTGGTGGTGAGGGAAGGCTCGTGGCCTTGGCCGAGAGGCTGGAGGGTCTCGGCGGGAGCTTCATCAACCTGAACGAGCTGGAGTTCTCTGATACCAATGCGCCACGTCTGAAAAGGCGAGGATGGGAGCTGAAGGCGGAGACCTCCAACGCCGTCCTTGGGAGCGAGGAATCCGCCCTGCGGGTCCTGGAGGCCTGCAGGGGGCTCGGTATCGGCCTCCACTACTGCTCCTCCAGCTACAAGGACGCCGTCCAGTTGAGGAGGAGGCTCCTCAGAACAGCCATGAACGTGGCCAAGGGATACGAGGAGGTGAGCAGGGACGGGCTCCTCCTCAAAGGGACCATAATACCCCAGAACCCGACCCCAGAGAGGCTACTGCTTCTTATGGAGACTATGAGGAACAGGTTCAAGATCCCGGAGGGGCTCATGGCCATCGACAGGGCAAAAGGCAGGCTGGAGACTACCCAGGAGATAGCCGAGCGCCTCTCGCGCCTCTACCGGCGGAAGGACCTGAGGTACGCCCTGGTGGAGGAGTACCCCACCGCCGACCGGCTGGAGACGGAGGTCTTCCCCCTTTGAGAGACCAGGACCTGGTGGAGGGATTCCTGGAGGAGTTCGTGGAGGGGCTCACAGCCCGATACGGGGATCGTATCGACTTCATCCTCCTCTTCGGCTCCGCTGCCCGGGGGGATTGGATAAGGGGGGCCAGCGACATAGATCTGATAATCCAACTCAAGAAGCCCGGGAAGCGGGAAGTTGCGGAGTATGCCACCGGGCTCTTCTGGGAGCTGGACGCCCGCCACGGCACCGCCTTCCGGGAGGTCTGCTCCCTGAGGAAAGGAGACCTCCTGAGCGCCTTAGAGAGGAAGATGAGGCTCTACTGCCCCTTCGAGGTACTGGAATCCGGGGAGGTGGACTGGGGGAAGGGAGAGTTCCACGACCCCTTCTTCAGGGCCGCCCTCTTCTTCGTGGCCCCCAAGGGGATGCTCCTCCGGAAGATCAGGCAGGAGGGGAAGGTCCTCTGGGGGAGGGACGTGAGGGAGGAGATATCCCTGGAGGTGTCCATCTGGGACAGGGTAAAGGCCCTGGCAGTGCCCAAGTACCTGGCCCTCTACGCAGCTCTGGTGGTCCTCATCGCCCCCACCAGGGGCGTCAGGCTGGCCACCAAGGCCCTCCTCTACGAAGCGGAAGCAGCCCTCTACTTCCTGGGGGAGCCCATCGGGCTGGGCGTGAAGAAGGCCGTCGGCAGGCTGGAGAGGGAGGTGAGGGAGAACCCCCTGGTAGACTTCAGCCTCGTTCGGAGGGGTCTTGAGTACAAAGGTATGGCAGAGGGCCTCCAGATAGGGCGGGGGAAGGGGATGAGGTTCGCCCTGAGGGTCCTCCTCTTCATCCTGGCAACTAACATGGCTGTCGTCTCCAAGAGGGTTATTAAGGCCCTGGGAAGAGGGTGAGGCATGCTCCCACTGGCCCACCTGTCGGCTGCCCTCCTCCTGGGGAAGGCTGTATCCATCTGGCACCCTCTGGCCCCTAAGGAGCTCCTCCTCCTGGCCCTCTCCTCTTCAGCCGTAGACCTGGACTACGTGATAAAGAAGGACCACAGGACGCTCCCTACCCACTCCCCCCTTGCCTTCCTGCCCCTCTTTCTCCTCCCTGGGAAGCTGGCCGCCATCACCATAGCGGGCCTGGCCCTCCACCTCGCTCTGGACTCCCTGGACTACGGGATCATGGCCGGGTATCCCTGGAGGAGGCGGCTCTACGGACCCAAGATAGTCCTCCAGCCAGAGGTGAAGTCCCTCCAGAACTACATCAGGAATTATACCCGGTCTAGGCTCCTGGTACTGGAGATAATCCTGCCCTTCGCCGCCCTGGCTATATACCTATCCTGAACCTCAGGAGGGCCCCTATGCCCCCCAGGGCCTGGAGCCTCTCCCCCGCCTCGTGCTCGGTGGAGACTATCACAACCTCACCCCTCATCCCCTTGGCCCTCTCGATGAGCCCATCGGCCCCCTCATACTTCCTGAGGAAGGTGTCGGTGATCAGGAGCTGTTCCACAGCTCCGTAATTCAGGGCCCGCTGGACCTCCTCCAGCCCGTAGGCCACCAGGCCGGTCCCCCTGGCTATCGCCTCCATAATCCGCTCCACCAGCCAAACTCCAGGGAGACGCGGGACTCCTCCGCCACCCTCTCCACCGCACCCCTTTTTATCACCTCCTTGATACCGCTCCTCCCCCCTGCCCCGGCGCTCTCCAGGTGGACCTTCTCGGCTATCGAGGAATGCTTCTCCTTCAGGAGGGTGATGAGGTCTTCCTTCGTAAATCCTGGGCCGCAGATGATGACGGTCTCTATCCCCTCCTTCTTCAGGAGGTCTTCCAGCTTCTTCGCCGCCTCGCCCAGGAACTCCTTCAGGCTGGTCTCGTGGTCCTTCTCAACCCTCTTCCCTGAGACGTGGGCCGTCACTCTGGCCTGGAAGTCGATACCGTAACGCCTTACGACGGCGAACTCCGCCTCCCCCTCCTCGATGGCTACGATGAGGACCACGGGCGTCTTGGCGGCCTCCTCCGCCTCCTTCAACCTGTCCAGCTCCCACCTCTGCCACCGGCCCTTCCTCACAGAGATGACGTCGTTGGGTTCAACCTCTATGGTGTGGTATGTGCCCAGGGTGATGAGGTCCTCAGGGCCATGGACGATCTTCCCGGCGACCCGGAGGCGGTTTATATAAGGGGCGAACTCCACCCCTTCCACCTGGACCCCCAGGTGTACCGGGACCCTCACCCCTTTGTCGGCCCTGGTCTTCTCCTCGTCCCTTATCCGTCGGTAGCTCCTCCCCGAGACGATATCGCCCTTCTTGAGGACGCTCTTCAGGTACCAGAGGTCGTCGAGGCTCTCGGGCTTCACCTTCACCGTTCCCTCCTTCAGGTCCCTGTGGACGATCCTCATACAGTCCGCCTGTGCCAACATTGGCCACGAGGCCTTTATATGCTTTAAAAGGTTAACCATCTCTATCGGTTACCATGCTCCTGGACAACTACATGGATGGCAAGCCCGTCATAGTGTACGATGCCCACGAGGCCAAAACCTTCGTGGTCAGGTACCTGAAGGAGTTCCCTGAGGTGACCCCCGTCAGGCGGGCCCTGGAGATAGCCGACTACCTGGTCCAGACGGCAGAGGGAACCATAGCCGTAGAGAGGAAGAGGGCCACGGACTTCATGTCGAGCATCTCCGACGGGCGGCTCTTCGAGCAGGCCGAGAACCTCCTGGAGTACGACGACCCCAGGATCATCCTGGAAGGGGCCATCTTCACCTCCGTCAAGAGCGGGCGTTGCTACACCGTGGACACCCTGGGGAAGGTGATCAACGTGAAGAGGTACAGCAGGACCCAGCCCAGGACGATGTGGTCGACCCAGTTCTTCGTCCACCCCCACGCCTTCATCTCCCTCCTGGAGAAGCTACAGGATATGGGGATCAAGCTCATCCTCACTGGCTCCGCCTACGACACCGCCGATACCCTGAGGTACTGGGCCACGAGGAAGGAGGGGAAGGAGTCCCTTGAGATAAGGAGGAAGACGAGGATCTTCTCCGACCACGAGCGGCAGCTCTACCTCCTCTCGGGCCTGACCGGGGTGAGCACCAAGAGGGCGGCCGTCCTTCTGGAGAGGTTCGGGACCCCCCTCAAGGCCTTCCAGGCCTTTTTGGACTACAGCCCCAAGACCTTCCCAGTGGAGGGGATCGGGGAGAAGACGGTCCTGGAGGTGCGGAGGCTCCTGACCAGCAACCTGGCCAATGTCCCCCAGGAGAAGCTGACGGAGTACGAGTTCCGGGAAGGTGTCATGGAGCTGGGAAGGATCCTCTTGGGCAAGGAGGCTGAGCTGAAGAAGGAGCGTATACCGGAGCTGAAGAAACTCCTCAAGGCCAGGGGACTGGGGGTTGGGGGCAGGAAGGAGGAGCTCCTGGGCCGCCTCATGGGGGCCATGAGCGAGGCCGAGAGGATCGACATGCCCCTCTTCCTGGAGAGGTACGAGGCCCTTCTGGGCAAGAAGACGGAGCTGCAGCACGTCCCGGAGGCCCTCCAGAGGGAGTACGAGAGGTTCAAGCTGGCTGCTTCCCAGGCACCGCGTAGAGATTGAAGAGCTACCTCATCTCCAGCGCGATGAGAACCGCCAAAACAGTGTTAAGGGCCACCAGCAGAAAGCCCAGGAGCTCGTCTCCCCTCAGGAGGCCGGCCGAGAGCCCATGGAGCCAGATCTGGCCTCCCCCACCAGTTCCGCTCCTCCCTGCGGGAGGAACTTTATGATCTCCTCTGGCAGGATCTGAGATATCGCCCCCTTCTCCTCCTCGGTGCCGGCTGCCAGGGAGAGGCGCGCCTTCACCTCCTCCGCCACCTCTTGGGCCTTCTTCCTCCCCGGCAATAGCTTTACGGCTATCCTGGCTACCTTCTCCACCGCCGATGGGGGTCCCCCAATAATCTTATCCCCCTCCGCCACCCCTATGGCTATGCCCACCCTTCCCTTCCCGAAGTTCTTCTT
>JBBSVP010000237.1:3797-4612 GCA_038046745.1 Candidatus Hydrothermarchaeota archaeon | reverse complement strand
GTACTGCCAGACCGAGATCGCCTCGTTCGCGGAGACGTTGAGGGAGGTGTTGGTGGAGGCGTAGGTCGTGTTGGCGGGCGAGGCTATGGTGAGGACGGGCGGGGTGGTGTCGACGGAGACGGTGAAGTAGACGACTTGGCTGTTATTCATGTTGCCGAGGGAGTCGTTGGCGAAGATCCTCACGGAGTGGGCGCCGTTGGCGAGGGACGTGAGCTGGTAGTTCCAGTTGCCGGTGGTGTTGGTGAGGGTGTAGTTGGTGGTGCTATCGAGCTGGGCGATGACGCTGCTGCCGGGCTCGTTGAGGGTGACGTTCGCCCAGACCGAGGTCGAGGCGTAGGTCGTGTTGGTCGGGCTGGTGATCTGGACTGTCGGCGGGGTGGTGTCGACTGTGAAGTATACGGTGGTGGTGTTGCGGTTGCCGCTCGTGTCGTTGGCTGTTACGGCGATGGTGTTGGCGCCTTCTGCGGCGGTGAGGGTGGTGTTAGGTGTGAAAGAGACGTTCGCGGCTCCGTTGAGGG
Source organism: Candidatus Hydrothermarchaeota archaeon (assembly GCA_038046745.1). Classification (GTDB taxonomy): domain Archaea; phylum Hydrothermarchaeota; class Hydrothermarchaeia; order Hydrothermarchaeales; family JACQPM01; genus JACQPM01. The sequence goes on along the minus strand of JBBSVP010000237.1, from coordinate 4,094 downwards.
AGTACTGCCAGACCGAGATCGCCTCGTTCGCGGAGACGTTGAGGGAGGTGTTGGTGCTGGCGTAGGTCGCGTTGGTCGGGCTGGTGACGGTGACTGTCGGCGGGGTGGTGTCGACGGAGACGGTGAAGTACTGGACCGCCGAGCTGTTCATGTTGCCCAGGGAGTCGTTGGCGAAGATGCGGACCTGGTGGGCGCCGTTGGCGAGGGACGTGAGCTGGTAGTTCCAGTTGCCGCTGCTGTTCGTGAGGGTGTAGTTGGTGGTGCTATCGAGCTGGGCGATGACGCTGCTGCCGGGCT
>JBBSVP010000237.1:0-3697 GCA_038046745.1 Candidatus Hydrothermarchaeota archaeon | reverse complement strand
GTACTGCCAGACCGAGATCGCCTCGTTCGCGGAGACGTTGAGGGAGGTGTTGGTGGAGGCGTAGGTCGTGTTGGCGGGCGAGGCTATGGTGAGGACGGGCGGGGTGGTGTCGACGGAGACGGTGAAGTAGACGACTTGGCTGTTATTCATGTTGCCGAGGGAGTCGTTGGCGAAGATCCTCACGGAGTGGGCGCCGTTGGCGAGGGACGTGAGCTGGTAGTTCCAGTTGCCGGTGGTGTTGGTGAGGGTGTAGTTGGTGGTGCTATCGAGCTGGGCGATGACGCTGCTGCCGGGCTCGTTGAGGGTGACGTTCGCCCAGACCGAGGTCGAGGCGTAGGTCGTGTTGGTCGGGCTGGTGATCTGGACTGTCGGCGGGGTGGTGTCGACTGTGAAGTATACGGTGGTGGTGTTGCGGTTGCCGCTCGTGTCGTTGGCTGTTACGGCGATGGTGTTGGCGCCTTCTGCGGCGGTGAGGGTGGTGTTAGGTGTGAAAGAGACGTTCGCGGCTCCGTTGAGGGAGTACTGCCAGACCGAGATCGCCTCGTTCGCGGAGACGTTGAGGGAGGTGTTGGTGCTGGCGTAGGTCGCGTTGGTCGGGCTGGTGACGGTGACTGTCGGCGGGGTGGTGTCGACGGAGACGGTGAAGTATACGGTCGTAGTATTGCGATTGCCTACTGTATCGTTGGCTGTGATGGTGATGTTGTTGGCACCCACAGCGGCAGTGAAAGTAGTGTTGGGTACGAAGGTGACATTGGCTCCGCCGTTAAGCGAGTACCGCCAAGTGTGGATGGCCTCATTGGCCGAGACGTTGAGGGATATGTTGGAAGTGGCGTAGGTGGTGTTCTGGGGACTGGTAACTGTTATGGTGGGTGGAGTCGTGTCGACAGTACCCACCTGCACATTGTGGAGGAACGTCGAGATCCCTGTGGATTGAGCGTAGCTACCGTGGCAGTTGTTGCACTCGGCGTCCTTGTATGTGGTCGTCCATCCCCTGGCGGCATGGTCCTCGTACCGGTTGTTGGAGGTCCCCGAATTATTCTTCCAAGAAGAGGTATTACCAGTTAGCTCTGGCGGGACCTCGAAATTTGTCCTGTTGAAGGCCCTCACCATGTCGGCATAGGTATGGTTCCTCCCGTCCCAGGAACTGTAGCTGGAGTAGTTGGCGTAGTGGCAGGAGGCGCACCAGGTGCTCACGTTCCAGTTGGTGTTGTTCACGGTGTTGTTCCCCATGAACTCCACCAACCGCCCGGCCCCGCTCTCGTTATGCTGGGCCTTGGTGTGGCAGTAGTAGCACATCTGGGCCTCTGTGAACCAGTAGCTCCCCCACAGGATCCCTGAGGAGAGGTTTGCGCTGTGGTTGACAGGGTACGGCAACGTGGGGATCGCAGGGCCGCCATAGCTCCCGGCCTTGGGCTGGGCGAGGATGGTGTTGAACTTCCCCCCCTCGTGGCAGGCTATGCAACCCCCCGCATTCTCCTTGACTTTAGTATAATTACCTTGAGAGTTGTACCAGCTGACTGAGTGCTCGTCCTGGCTGTGGCAGATCGTGCACTTGACCGGCTCCGGGGTAGCGGTGCCGTTGGCGAAGACCTGGCAGTGGGGCTTCCTCACCACGTGGCACTGGATGCAGTGCTCCCAGTCTGTGTAGCTGTTGCTCATGGAGGAGTTGGCTATGGGCGTAGTCACGTTGTGGGCAGGGCCGTGGCATGTGATGCACGGGACTGTATCGGCCCTGTTGTGGGCCCCGTAGGGCTGCCCGCTGGCAGGGCTCGTATCCGAGTAGATGGGCTTCCCAGAGGAGTCCTTCGTATCGATGGCGGAGAGGTTTGCGTTCTTCTTGGGGTGGCAGTCATAGCAGACCTTGATCTCTGGCAGGATGCCCGTGGACTCGTTGGCATTGGTGTGGCAGTCCACGCACATGGGGAGGGGGGTGGAGTTCCAGGTGTTGAAAGAGGGGTTGTGGATCCCGTAGGCGTAGGGGGTCTGGGCGGAGGTGGCCCCCGCGCCGGACCTCACCGGGGTGCCGTACCCTATGTGGCAGTAGGTGCAGTCCTTGTTGTTCAGGGCGGTCTTGTGGTCGGAACGCTTCGGGTTTCCGTGGAGGTTGAGCATCTTCCCGTTTATATCCTTGGTGTAAGGTGACTTCCCGGCGCTGGTGAGGCCCAGCGAATAATCGCCGGCGTCCAGGGAGTGGCAGTTCTTGCACCCGACCCTGTCGTAGACGAAGGTCTGGTTAGCGGAGAGGGAGGTGTTGGCGGTGGCCGTGGCCGTCACCTTGTAGGAACCGTTGGCGTGGGTCCCGTTCATGTTGAAGATGTACCTGCCTATGCCGTTCTCATCGGTGGTGATGACCGACCAGTTCCTCACTGAGCCGTTGGGGTACCTCATGGTGAAGTTGACGGTGGTGTTGCTCACGGGCATACCGTTGGGGTCCAGGAGGAGGGCGTAGCCTATGATGAGGGTCTTGTTCCCGTTGAAGAAGTCGTAGGGCCAGCCCGAGGTGCTCGATGAGACGCAGGCCGTGCTGTCTGGGGCCCAGTTGTCGTCCATCACCGCCTGCCTGTTGAGGGCGAGCTTCATGGTAGTCTCGTTCCCGATGACGTAGGTGTTGTGGAGCTCCTGGGCGGTGGCGTAGCCGGTCTTGTTGGCCACCACCACGTGCTCGTCAGAGCCGTAGTAGTTGGCCTTGTAGCGGTTCGTGTAGTTGGCGTTGTTCGCCGAGTCGTCGCCGTTGGCGCTGTTCCCATTATCATAGAGGGGGAGCTTCTGGTTGTTGACGCCGAAGACCTTCAGCTCCACGGTGGCTCCGGTGATGGCGTTGAAGAGCTCGTCGAAGACGTAGGCCCTCACCGTGAGATTATGACCCATGTCCTCGAAGTTCTCTGCAAAGATCGTTATCCCCAGGATGCTGGTCCCTATGCTGATCTCTGTGGTGTTGGAGGTGGTGATGTAATCGGGGTCGCTTGCCTGGACCTCTATGTAGTCGAAGCCCTGGCTGGAGGCCGTGTAGCTGCCGTTATAGATGCCCGGGGCTGTCGCCACCAGGGTCAGGTTGTTCTCATTGGTACCGGTGACGATGGCGTAGACGTTCGTCAGGCCCGTCACCTGCGCCCTGCCGCCCCCCGAGGTGGTGTTGGTTATGTTGGCGGTGACGGTCACCAGCGCCCCGGAGGCGACGTTCTGGCGGTATGCGGGCGCCGTTATGTTGATCCTGAAGACCTGCTGGTAGGTGACGTTCAGCGTCACGTAGTCGACCTTGATGGTGGCCGTGTTCGTGCCGCCGGCATAGAACTGGATGACGGCGTTGTTCACGTCCGCCCCCGTATCGAGGGTGTCCGAGACCTCCGTGGTGGTGTCGAAGTCCGTCTTGCCTGCCGATGGCGTGGGGATGTCGTAGATGGCGTTGGTCCCTGAGGCCCCGAAGACCCTGATCTTGGTATCGTTGTTCCTGACGCTGGCTGTATCGTCCCGGTACTCTATCAGGACCTTGGCCGAGACTATGATGGCGTCGCTGGGGATTGTGAAGCCGAATGACGAAAAATTCATGTATATCGTCGGGTCGATGGGGCTCGGCATCGCGTAGCTCTCGTAGGTATTGTCGGTCACGTTGATGTTGGAGACGGTGCACGAGGCGTCGGAGGTGTCGGTGCAGGCGGTGGGAAGACGGACCACCGATGTGTCGGCGTGGGCCTGGCCC
>JBBSVP010000236.1:0-2383 GCA_038046745.1 Candidatus Hydrothermarchaeota archaeon | reverse complement strand
AGGGGCACTAACCTCCTCGACCCCGGTGGCTCTCTGATTATCGCAAGCGTGATATAACTCCGCCGTCGAGCATCTACACAATGGAACAGATAGAACAGCAGCGCAAGACCGAACTCGCAACCCTCGCCGGCGGCTGCTTCTGGTGCTTCGAAGCAATCTTCGCCGAGCTGCGCGGTGTGGAGAGGGTGGTGCCCGGCTACTCAGGCGGCCGCGTGCCCAACCCCTTCTATAAACAGGTCTGTACAGGTACCACCGGCCACGCCGAGGCGATCCAGCTCACCTTCGATCCCACGGTCATCTCGTTCAGGGAGCTCCTGGAGGTCTTCTTCACCGTCCACGACCCCACGACCCTGAACCGCCAGGGGCCCGAAGTGGGCACGCAGTACCGCTCGGCGATCTTTTACCACACGCTGGAGCAGAGGGAGACGGCCGAGAAGGTCATCACAGAGCTGGATGCGGCAAAGGTCTGGGATGCGCCAATCGTGACCGCGGTCAGGCCCTTCACGACTTTCTACCCGGCCGAGGAGTACCACCTGGAGTACTTCAGACGGAACCCTGACAATCCTTACTGCCGCGCCGTGATAGCGCCGAAGGTGGCCGAGTTCCGCAAGCAGTATCTTGCGAGGCTCAAGAGGTGAAAAAGGAAGCTTTATATTCAGGGCCCCGGCAGTATCCATAGGGGAAGGCTTATTATCCGTATAGGGAACGGTATCGAGGTCGAGGTGAAGGGGACGCGGATTCTCCTCGACCCCCGGAGGCCCGAGGGTTTATCTTTCACATCCCATGCCCATTCCGATCACGCCCCGCGGGGGTCCGTGGGGGAAAGGCTCATAGCCTCGAAAGAGACAAGGGGCCTCCTCGGATTCCCCGGCGAGGGGAAGAGGGAGTTCGAGTTCAACGGCCTTCGCTTCCGGGTCCTGAACGCGGGGCACATCCTGGGCTCCTCCCAGCTCTGCGTGGAGGACGGCTTCACTTTGGTATACACGGGGGACATGAACCTCGCTGGAGGGCTCACCACCGGAAAGGCAGAGGTGCCAAAAAAGTGCGACGTCCTGATCCTGGAGGCGACCTTCGGCAGCCCCAGGTACGTCTTCCCGCCCAGGGTTGAGGTCTTGAAGGAGATAAGGGACTGGGCCGATGGGTGCTTCGCAAAGGGCACGAGGCCGGTTTTACTGGCTTACGCCCTGGGCAAGGCCCAAGAGCTGACGAAGGGGCTCTCCATGAACCTGGGAATCAGGGTAGATCCCTCAGTCCTCCGGTTCAACCAGAGATACGAGAGCCTGGGTGTAGACTTGGGGAGATATGGGCCCTACGAAGAGGGGGAGGACGGCGACTACGTCGTCATCGCACCGCCCGGGACGAGGGGGAGGTGGGAGGGACATCCCAGGGCCTTCGTATCGGGCTGGGCCCTGGACGGAAACGCTGCCAGAAGGTACGGGGTCGAGGAGGCGTTTCCGGTGAGCGACCACTCGGACTTCCCATCCCTACTGGAGTATGTGGAGAAGGCGCAGCCGCAGGTGGTCTACACGGTCCACGGCTCTGCCGGGGAGCTCTCGGAGGAGCTGAGGGCCAGGGGTTTCTACTCGGAGCCCCTGTCTGAGCGCAGGTACTTATAGTCCTGGAGAGAGTGTAAATCGATGGGCAATAGGGTCTGGGTCCTATGCGAGGGGATCGAGGAGGGAGTAGCCATGGTGAAGGGGGTCCTGGAGGATGCGGGCCCTCCGAAGGAGGGCGTGGAGATAGGATTTATCCTGACGGCCAAGGGGCGGAGGGGCGGCGGGAAGGGCTCCCTCCTGGAGGGCCTCGTCCTGGAGGAGGGGGTGAGGTGCGTGGGGGTGGAGCGCCTGGGCTACGGGAGGGACGAGGATATCGTGGGGCCCGTCAGGGAGATCGCAGGGGGGTCGAGGGTCTACCTCTCGGGGAGGGACAAAGGACTTGTCAAAGTCCTGGAGAGGGAAGGGCTGGACGTGAAGGTCCTGGGGGGGATGCCCAGGGTCGCGGAGGTCATGACAAGGGGGGTGAAGACCCTGACCCCCGATGCCACGGCCTACGAGGCCGCCAGCCTTATGGACATCGTCGATATAGGCTCCGTCGTTGTTATAGACGAGGAGGAGGCGCCCGTGGGGATGGTGACCAGGTCCGACATCCTGAGGGCTGTGGTCAAGTTCAAGGACCTCCAGAAGGTGCGGCTCAGGGACGGGGTCATGTCCTTCCCGGTGGCCACCGTAGGGCCCGATGCGGACTTGGCTACCGCCAGCAAGATGATGGGAGAGAGGGGGATCAAGAGGCTCCCAGTGGTCAAGGGTGATAGACTTGTGGGGATCGTGAGCGCCACGGACCTGGTCAGGGTGAGGACCAGGAAGGCTTAGGCCTCTCCGCCCGC
>JBBSVP010000235.1:0-7877 GCA_038046745.1 Candidatus Hydrothermarchaeota archaeon | reverse complement strand
GTGACCGAGGGCCCGGAGCTGGAGGGAGAGGTCCTCCACGTGCCTCTCGATCCCCCCTACGCAGGGGTGGAAGTGGTGGCAGACCTGGAGGACCCTCGTCGATCTGATAGGTACTCCCGGTACCACTCTATGGTGGCTTTGAGGCCTTCCTCCAGGGTGTACCGGGGCGTCCATCCCAGGAGGCGCCGGGCCTTCTCGCTGGAGAGGTACTGCCTCTGGATCTCTCCCCTGCTCTTCCCCTTGCCCTGGATGACGGGTCTCACCTTGGCGCCCGAGAGGGCTATGATCTTCTCCACCAGCTCGAGGACCGTGACGGGCTTATTTGTCCCGAAGTTGAAGGCCCCTCCCTTGGCCTTGTCGATCTTCTCTGCCAGTACCAGATAAGCCGAGACGGCATCCTCGACATACATATAATCCCTGACAGGCTTTCCGTCAGACCTGATGACAGGCTCCCTCCCCTGGAGGAGGGACCTCACCGTGTCCGGCACTATGCGGGAGAAGTTCATGTCCCCGCCCCCGTAGATGTTGGCGCACCTGGCCACGGCCACCGGCAGCTCGTAGGTCTGGGCGTAGGCCCTGGCAAGGATATCGGCGCAGGCCTTAGAGGCGTCGTAGGGGTTGAGGCCGTTTAGGGGGAACTCCTCGGTGTAGGGCAGCCTCTCGTGCTCCCCGTAGGCCTTGTCGCTGGAGGCCACCACGAGGCCCTTCAGGGTGCCGGTGGACCTGGCCGCCTCCAGCACATTCCATGTGCCCTTTATATTCGTCTCGAAGGTGGAGAGCGGCGCCCTATTAGCGGCGCCGACTATGGCCTGGGCCGCCAGGTGGAAGCATGTCTCCACGGAATACTCGTTGAAGACCCTGGCCACCTCCTCGTAGACCGTTATGTCCCCTTTCACCTGGCCCGCGAGGCCCTCCATGGTCTCCTCCTGGTAGGCCGGCTGGTACTTGGGATGCATATCCCGGATTATGGCCACCACGTCCGCGCCCCGATCCACCAGCGCTTTAGCAACCCAGGAGCCCACGAAGCCGTTGGCCCCTGTCACCAGGACGCTCTTCCCCTTCCAGCTCATCTCTTCCCCTTCTTCCAGACGGCCCACTTGGCCCCCCCGTTCTTCCAGAGCTCGTTGAGCTGGAGGTAGTCCTTGTACTGGTCCATACAGCGCCAGAAGCCCTCGTGTTTGAAGGCGTAGAGGAGCTCCCGCTTGGATAGGTCCGGGAGGATGTCCTTCTCCAGGTCCAGACCGCCCTCGTAGTCGAAGAGCTCCGGCTCGAAGACGAAGAAGCCGCCGTTTATCCAGTGCTCCCGGAGGATGGGCTTCTCCACGAAGCGGGTCACTCTGTCTTGGGCGCTGAAGGAGACGATCCCGAACTGGGATGGCATGGGGGTGACCGTTATGGTCCCGATCCCCTTCCGCTTTTTGTGGAACTGCAGCTCTGCCTTGAGGTCTATGTCCGCCAGGCCGTCGCCGTAGGTGAGGAAGAAGGTCTCTTCCAGCAGGTCTTTGGCCTTGAAGACCCTCTCTCCGGTCTTGGCATTCACGCCGGTGAACTTGAACTCTATGGGCCAGTCGGGGTGGTTCTCGGTGAAGTAGTCCAGGATCACCCCGCCCTTGTAGCCCAGGAGGAGGACGAACTCGTCGAAGCCCTGGTGGGCGTATATCCGCATGATGTGCTCCAGGATGGGCATCTCCCCTATCCTGGCCATGGGCTTCGGCATAGACTCGGAGAGGGGCTGGAATCTGGTCCCTTTCCCGCCGCAGAGGATAGCGACCTTCATGGCGTTTATAGTAGGAGCTTTCGGTATTTAATACTACCCCAGAGCCGGACGAGCTTCAGGGCCAGGGCGTAGGCGATGCCGGAGGCGATTATAGCGAGGGTGTGAAGCGGGGTCTTGGCCTCCAGGTATACTATCCCCCTGGGCGAAGAGAGCCTGAGCCGCTCCCCGGGCTTGAGGTCCGTGGGGATGTCCTCGGACCAGGTGTAGGTCACGGTCTGGAAGTCTTTCATGGGGTTCCTGATGAAGCCGAGCCTCACGTCCAGGAACTCCCTGGCCCTCTCCGGGTTCTTCTTGTAGAGGAGGACGTCGTTCACGTGGTAGAAGAGCCTCTCCCAGGCATGCCTGAGGCCGTTGAGGAAGCCCTGGGGGTACTCGTGCCTGTGCTCGAAGACCGCCCGCACCTTCTTGGCCCTGTACCCGGCGTCCATTATCCTGAAGACCAGGTCTGTGTCCTCCCGGTAGTAGAAGTACTCCTCGTCGTAGAGGCCCGTCTTCTCCAGGGCCTCCCTCCTGAAGGCCGTCGAGGTCCCGCCGTATACATCGAAGGCGCTCACCACCCCCACATCGGGCGCGTCGAAGCCGGCCATGAGGTCCCTCAGCCACTCCCTGGCCGGGATGCAGTCATCGTCCATGACGATCACGAAGGGGTGGCGCGCTGCCCTAATCCCTGTGTTCCTGGCCGCGCAGGGGCCCCTCCTCTCCTGGTCTATCACCCTTATCCTCCCCTTGAACCTGGCCAGCACCTCCCGGGTGTTATCTGTGGAGCCGTCGTTGACCACGATGACCTCGTAGCCGGGGGGGTAGTCCAGGGAGAGCATGGCCTCCAGGGTATCCCCCAGGACGTAGGCCCTGTTGTGGGTCATGGTGACGATGCTGGCGCTCTCCATGGTCTGGTTAGAGAACTGCCCTAGCCTAAAAGCCTTTCGAACTTCCCTGAGGCAGTTCACGACGTGATAACGACATTGTCGAAACACCCTTGGACGTGGTAGGTGGCGAGGCCGAAGAGCCCGCTGGTGTAGGTAGTGTCGGTGACTGAGAGTTGATTGCTGGAGGATGCTCCACCGCCACGGGCCAATACCTTAGCCTCGATCTGGCTCCCCCTGGCCGAGAGCTTGAAGACGAGCCTGGTGTCGATGGGTATGTACTTCACGCCTATCAGTTGGAGTACGACCGCTGTACCATTGGTGTACTTCTGGAGCTCCAGGTGGTCGTCCCCCTCCGTATGGCCCGTGTACCAGCGGAGGTGGTAGTAGTTCTGGAGGTCCTGGGCGCGGAAGGTTATGCCGAGCTCCCTTTCTCTCATGGAGGAGGAGACGACTTCGGCCTCTACCGTGGCATCGAAGTCACCGTAGTTGGACCCGGCTATGCGGGAGACCATGCGGCCGCCGAGAGCCGGGTCGAGGCCCTCGGCGTAGATATCGGAATACTGCTGGTGGTAGGAGCCGTTGATGACGGACCAGTTCCCCTGGTCCGCGACCCAACGGCTGGCGCTGCCGCCGCTGAAGTCGTCGGAGAAGAGGACGGTGGCTGAGGCATAGCCAACTCCGACAAGAGCGGAGATCACAATGGACAGCGAGATCAGCGACTGCAGCAGCCTTTCTATCATTTCTTACATACCGTAGTTGCTTATATATATAACCTTTTCTGGTAACATTCCACTCTAACCTGAAGGCTACCAGGCTACCCGACCTTCACGGTCTTGGAGACTCTCTTCCTCAAACGTCCCCCAACAGGCTTCGCAGAGGCATGGTCATTCCAATCCGCGTCGGCGATCTCAATGACCATCCGTATAGCCATGATCATCCTTGCCTCTTCAGCCTCTCCCTGTGAGAGAGGATCGTATCAGGCAGGTGACGAAGTCGAGGAACTCCCGCGTCTCCAGCCCCACGGAATCGCTCCCTTCTAAGTCACGACGTGATGACGACATTGTCGAAGCGCCCCTCGGTGTGGTAGGTAGCTAGACCGAAGAACCCGCTGGCGTAGGTGGAGTCGGTGACCGAGAGCTGCCTGCTGGAGTAGGCCCCCTTGCCATTTTTCAAGATCTTGATCGTGAACTTGCTCCCCCTGGCCGAGAGCTTGAAGACGAGCTTTGTGCCGAGGGGCGCGGGGTCCATGCGGATCAGGGTGATCAGGATGGGCGTCCCGTTGACGTACTTCCAGAGCTCCATGTGGTCGTCCCCGTCCAGATTGCCGGTGTACCAGCGGAAGTGGTAGAAGTTCTGGAGGTCCTGGGCGCGGAAGATCATGGCAAGCTCCCTCTCCCTCATCGCCGAGGAGACGACTTCGGCCTCCGCCGTGGCATCGAAGTCGCCGTAGTTGGAACCGGCTATGCGGGAGACCATGCGGCCGCCGAGAGCCGGGTCGAGGCCCTCGGCGTAGATATCGGAATACTGCTGGTGGTAGGAGCCGTTGATGACGGACCAGTTCCCCTGGTCCGCGACCCAACGGCTGGCGCTGCCGCCGCTGAAGTCGTCGGAGAAGAGGACGGTGCCCGGTGCTGCATAGCCCAGCCCGATGAAGGCCGAAGCCGCGACGGCGAGGAGGACGAACAGCCGCGTTATCATCTTTTTGCCCACCATTATTCTGACTTAGTAACTTAAGTATTTTTTTGAGAAGGCCACTGCTCATTGGATGATTAGCCGAGAAATTCTGGGAGATTTCTCTCTCCATGCGAAGAAAAGTCCATTCCTGCCGTTATCTGTCAGTACCACCTCTCCCCCACCCGCCCACGCTCTTCCCGGAGCCTCCTGGCCAGGGCCTGCCGCCTCCCCCTCTCCTCCAGGATGTTCCTCCAACCCTTCACGTTATTCCAGTAGGACCTGAGGAGGAGAAGGGTAGTCCCCTCCTGGATGGAGCGGAGGAAGATGAGGCCCAGCCCAGGGGTCCTCCTCAGGAAGCTGGAAGGGCCGTCGTTGTAGAGCATGGCCTTCAGCCGGTGGGTGTTCATCAGGACGTACTGGTAGGGCTTGGTGGTACCCTTGGTCGTGTCCACCGAGCCGATGTGCTTGATGACGCTCCGCCCGGTCTCGACGACGCGGTAGCCTATGTTCCTTGCCCTGTAGTTCCAGTCCGTTTCCTCTCCATAGATAGGGGAGAAGTTCCGGTCGTCCAGCGGGCCTATCCTCTCGATCACCTTCCGCCTCAGCAGCATGGCGGCGCCGCAGACGGTGTCCTTCTCCACCTCCCCGCCTCCCAGGGGCCGTCCATCCCAGTCGGGGGAGACCAGGGTAGAGCCCACGCTGGCTATCCGGGGGTCAGACTCCAGGACCTCGACGGCCTTTGCGAGCCAGCCCTTGGTCACGATGGTATCGTTGTTCAGTAGGAAAGTGTAATCCCCCTCGGCCACCTCCATCCCCTGGTTGTTCCCTCTCGCAAAGCCCAGGTTGGTGGGGTTCTCGATGAGCCTCGCCCAGGGGAACTCCCTCTTGAGCATCTCCTGGGACCCGTCGGTGGAACCGTTGTCCACCACAATGACCTCGTAATCCGGATGGTCGGTCTCCTCCTTTATGGACCTGAGGCAGTTGCGGGTGAGCTCCCTGCCGTTCCAGTTGAGGACGATGATGGAGGCCTTCTTCATGGCTCTGGCTAAGCTGGCAAGATTTATAAGGATATTTACAGATTAACGTTCGTGAAGGTTTGTATCCTAACCCACTCCTTCCCACCGGCCCAGGGCGCTGCGGAGCTCTACATAGGGAATCTGGCCAGGGGGCTCAGGGGGGAAGGTATAGATGTCTCGGTCCTGACGGCGGCCCACCTCCCCTCCCTCCCTCTCTACGAGGAGTGGGAGGGGGTGAAAGTCTACCGCATGCCCATGCGAGGCCCCCCGCAGGGGCTGAACTTCGAGTTCATGCTCCGCCTCCCTGCCAGGCTCCGGGAGGTCTACGAGAGGGAGAGGTTCGACCTCCTCCACTCGGAGCACCTCTTCCCCATCCCCAGGGGCGGGGCCTTCGCCAGGGAGGTGGGGGTGCCCCACGTGGGGGTCATCGAGGGTATATCGAGGGTCTCTCCCTACTCGAAGATCGTCTGCCTCGTCCACAGGCTCCTCCTCCCCAGGGCCCAGTACGATGTCTTGGCGGTCTGGTCCCGCTTCCTCATCGACGAGTTCCTCCAGGGATGGGGCGTGGGCGGGGATATAAGGATCATACCCGGCGGGGTGGACACTGAGAAATTCAACCCTCGGGTAGATGGGTCCGCTGTCCGGCGGGAGCTCCAGGACCACGAAGGGCAGAAAATCATCTTCACGGCCAAGCCCATGGTCAAGACAAACGCCCTGGGCCTGGCCTATGTGATAAAGGCCATGGAGCTGGTGGTGAGGGAGTATCCAGGCTGCAAGCTCGTGGTGGGCGGGGCCGGGAGAAAGAAGGAGGAGCTGGAGGAGCTGGCCAGGAGGCTGGGCCTTGTCAGGCACGTCCAGTTCGTCGGCTGGATCCCGCAGGCCAGGATACCCGAATACTACGCCGCCGCGGACGTGGTGGTGGACTCCATCATCTACAGGCACGCGGGTTCCGTGACGGTCCTGGAGTCCCTGGCCTCGGGGAGGCCCAACGTCCTCTGCGACATAGAGTGCCTCCCAGGGGAGGTGAGCCGCCCCTCTGGGGATGTGGCCGTTCTTGTAAAACCCGCCGACGCTGAGGACATGGCCAGGGGCATCCTGGAGCTCCTGAGGGACGAGGGCCTGGGGAGGGAGCTGGGGAGGAGGGGATGGGAGTTCATTGAGTATAATTTCTCGATGGGAAAGATAGTCAAGGAGTACAAGGTCCTCTACGAGGAGCTATTGAGATGAAGCTTGCGTTGGTGAGCGTGGACGAGCTGGAGGCGCTGCCGCCCCTGGGGCTGGGCTACATAGCCTCCTATCTGAGGAAGTACGCTGATTTCGATAAGACCGTCATCGTGGACAAGGAGGACCAGATCGAGAGGATAAGGAGGGAGAGGCCCGACGTAGTTGGCATCTCGGCCACCACCCTGGACTTCAAGAAGGCCGAGGCGATAGCTAGGAGGGTGAAGGAAGAACTCGACCTGCCAACCCTCGTGGGCGGGTTCCACGTAACAGCCCTGCCCCACAGGCTCCCGGAGTGCTTCGACGTGGGGGTCCTGGGGGAGGGGGAGCTGACCATGGTGGACCTGGTGAGGCTCTACGAGGGGGAGGGAGAGTTCTCCCCCAAGGGGCTGGAGGGGATCGATGGGATATGCTACCACGACGGCTCGGTCAAGATGACAGCCAGGAGGGGGAATATAGAGCCCCTGGACTCGGTCCCATACCCGGCGCGGGATCTGATGAAGATCGAGGAGTACTACCTCAAGCCGGCCCGCCACACCTACGACAAGCTCTCGGTGGGGACCAGCATCATAACCACCAGGGGCTGCCTCTTCAACTGCGTCTTTTGTTCTCAAACCGGTTTCTGGCAGCACACCATGCGCTTCCATAGCCCGGAGTATGTGGTAGGAGAGATGAAGGAGCTGGTGGCCAGGTACCCCAGGCTGGAGATCATAAGGATCATGGACGACCTCTTCGCAGTCAAGAAGGCCAGGATAAAGAGGATCTCGGAGCTGGTGAGGGAGGCGGGGCTCCACGAGAGGGTGGAGTTCCATGTCTTTGGCCGCACCAATCTCATGGACGAGGAGATGGCCCGCTACCTGAAGGAGATGAACGTCCGGTACATCAACTTCGGCTTCGAGTCCGGCTCCGAGAAGGTCCTTGGCTACCTGAAGAGGAACACGGTGAAGCTGGCCCACCACTACAAGGCCCTGGAGCTCTGCGGGAAGCATGGCCTCAAGGCCGACGGCTCCTTCATCTTCGGGGCCCCCAACGAGACCAGGGAAGATATAGAAAAGACCTTCCAACTGGTGAGGCACCCCAACCTCAAGGCCACCATGTTCTTCAAGCTCAGCCCCCTCCCCTCCTCGGCCCTCTGGGACGAGGCCCTGAAGAAGGGGTTCGTCTCCGAGGATATGGACTGGGACCTCCTCAAGGCCGAATTCAATCCCCAGTACCCCTATATGGGCATGATACCCAAGGAGGAGTTCTTCAGGGAGGTGGTCCCCATGATCATTCGAGAGTACGAAACAAAGAACAGGTCCCACCTACCCCGGGTAAGGCTCA
>JBBSVP010000234.1:0-27882 GCA_038046745.1 Candidatus Hydrothermarchaeota archaeon | reverse complement strand
GACACGAGCTGAATACCCGTCTTCCCTATAGTCCTTTCTGTAGTAATATTGGGGGGCGATGACGGGGACCTTTAAGTCTCCAAAGTGGTCAGGTTGAAAAGTCTCTTCCATTATCGTGCATGCTTTCTTATCTAGCATCTTACTCCTACCATCCACCACCTTGGCGGTTACCCAGACCATCCACTACCACCGTGTGTACTTCTTCATCTATCTTAATATATTAAATTTATGTTAATATATTAAAAAATTATCCAAGAGGGCGGGAAAAGTAATCCAAGGCACGCCCAACCTTTATTCCGTGTATAGGCCTTCAACTTACGGGCATGCACACGAAGGGTATTTAGTATAATATCCGTTCTTAGCCTTCTAGCTTACAACCGTCATCCATCGTAACCTCTAGGTACATTGGAAATGCCTGCCTTCAACGATCTCTTCCCGAGACCCTTATGCGGACCGGCTCCGCCGGAAAAACTCTGCAAGGAAAACTCCTCTATCTGGTCCCGGTACCTGCAGTACCTTGCGATCTACTGTTTTCTCCTTACTTCCACAACATCTTCTTATATTTAACACGGAAGTTCCAGTAGAAAATGCCCCCCCTCCCCCAACCTTCTTTTCGCCATTTATAGAAAGTCCATTGGAAATTACGGGTAGGCACTCAAAAGAGTTATATATCCAATCCTCACCGTAATAAAAAAGACAACGGATAACTAACTTCCACCGGGACTAAAAAGGGACTGGAAAATTAGATCGTTCAGTGGAAGTCAGAGTCTGAGAAGAGGTGAAGTGTGAGGGTGAAAAGATGGACTTGAAAAGCCCCTTCAGCAGCATCTTTGAAGCGTTCCTGGAGAGGGAGCCCATCTTCAAGAACAAAGTGGCCCTGAGGCACTCCTACACCCCCTCGGTACTCCCCCATGGAGAGGCCGATCTCAAACAGCTCGTCTCCATCATCGCCCCGGCCCTGAAAGGCGTCACCCCCTCCAACGTCCTCATCTACGGGAAGAGCGGGACAGGGAAGACCATCGTCTCAAGATACGTCTTTGAGCTCCTTAAAGAGGCCGTGGCCAAGAAGAACTACCTCTACGAGGTCCAGACCATCTACCTCAACTGTGAGGTCACAGACACCAAGTACAGGATATTGGCTACCCTGGCCAAGGAGTTCGGAGAGAACGTACCGTTCACAGGCTGGCCCACCGACAAGGTATACAACGCCTTCCGCGATGCTGTGGACAAGAAACGGCAGTGCATCATCATCCTCCTCGACGAGATAGACCGGCTGGTGGGGAAGGGCGGGGACAATATAATATATAACCTTACGCGGATGAACGCCGAGCTAAAGGAAGCCCGGGTGAGCATCGTGGGCATCTCCAACGACCTCAAGTTCACCAGCTACCTGGACTCCCGCGTCCAGAGCTCCTTGGGGAAGGAAGAGATCGTCTTCTCCCCATACAACGCCAAACAGCTGGAGGACATCCTGAAGCAGAGGGCTGAGATCGCCTTCAAACCTGGGGTCCTGGACGACGTGGTCATACCTCTCTGTGCGGCCCTGGCGGCGAGGGAGCACGGCGACGCCCGCAGGGCGCTGGACCTCCTCAGGGTCTCCGGCGAGGTGGCGGAGAGGGAGAACGCCGAGCGCATAAAGGAGGAGCACGTGAGGCGGGCCGACGAGAAGATCGAGGCCGACAACACCGTGGAGGCTGTGAGGACCCTCCCAGCCCAGTCCAAGATTCTCCTCTACTCCATCATCCTCCTCGAGGAACGGGGAGAGAAGACCATAACCACGGGGGAGGTTTACGACACCTACAAGCGCCTCTCAAAGAACCTCTCCCTGGACGTCCTAACCCAGAGGAGGGTCTCGGACCTCCTATCGGAGCTCGACATCCTCGGGATTCTCAACTCCAGCGTCGTCAGCAAGGGGCGATATGGGCGGACGAAGGAGATAAAGCTGGAGGTACCAGCGGCGGGGATGAAGCATGTCCTGGAGGAAGACCCCAGGCTCAAGGCCCTCTCCGCCTTCAGGCTCCCCCAGATGCAACTCACCCGCGCTTCCACTGAAAGATAGAAATACTACCGGTGGCACTCTCTCTTTGATGGAAGAGAACGAGATCCTCACCAGGTTTCTGAGGTCCAATCTCAACCTCCATCCCACTGCCCTCCAGGAGCTGAAGAGGAGGCAGGCGGAGGCGGCGTTCATCGAAGAGCTCATCTCCCGCGTGGAGAGGTCCGGTGCCAGGCCCGCGGTGATAACCCCCGAGTATCTCAGCTCTTTGAAGGAGGCCCCAAAGTCCATCGTGGTGGAGAGGCCCAGGAAGCGGACCCTGGCAGAAGAGTACCCGGAGGAGGTGCGGTTCTTGGGCGACAAGGACATAACCAAGCGCTCCTTCTCCGAGGGGAACATCGAAGGCTTCGTGAAATACTTTAACGACCGCTATGAGCGCCTGGCCAGGGTCCTTAGGGAGAGGAACCATCTCCGGGACGCCATCACCATCGAGAGGGCCAAAGGATCGAGGGGCAGTGTGAAGGTGGTGGGCATCGTCACCGACACGAGGAAGAGCCAGAAGGGGAACACGATCCTGGAGCTGGAGGACCCCACGGGCATCATCCCAGTCGTCCTCCTGAGCAACAACCAGGAGCTCCAGAAGGCCGCCAGCGAGATAATGAAGGACGGGGTGATAGGGGTCGAAGGGAACATGGGGCGTGAGGGCGACATCCTCCTCGCCAAGGAGGTCTTCCTCCCCGACCTGCCGGTGGGACGGGAGCCCAGGCGGTGCGAGGTGCCCCTGGCGGTGGCCATGCTCTCAGACCTCCACATAGGGTCGCAGCACTTCCTGGATAGGTCCTTCCTCAAATTCCTGCGGTGGTTGGGGGGTGACCTGGGGACCAAAAGGCAGCTCGAGCTGGCGGGGAGGGTGAAGTACCTGGTCATCGCCGGGGACCTGGTGGAGGGGGTCGGGATCTATCCCGGGCAGGAGGACGACCTGGTTATAAAGGACATCTTCCAGCAGTACCAGAGGGCGGCGGACCTCCTGGCCACGCTACCGGAGCACGTGGAGATCGTCATCGTCCCCGGGAACCACGATGCCACCAGGTTGGGGGAGCCCCAGCCCGCCATCCCAGAGGAGTTCGCCCCGGCCCTCTACGCCAGCGATAGGATCCACATGGTTGGGAACCCGAGCGCCTTCGAGCTTCACGGCGTCGAGGCCCTGGTCTACCACGGGACGAGCCTCTTGGACGTTACAAGCACCGTACCGGGCACGAGCATGGAGAATCCGCAAGGAGCCATGGAGGTCCTCCTCCGCGCCAGGCACCTCGCCCCAACCTACGGCGGGAAGACCCAGCTGGTGCCCGAGGGTCTCGACTACCTCACCATAGACAGGGTGCCAGACATCTTCCACACTGGCCACATCCACACCGTGGGCGTATCCAAGTATAAGGGCGTCACCCTGGTCAACTCCGGCACCTTCCAGTCCGAGACCGAATACCAGCGGAAGCAGGGCCTCAGGCCAACCCCTTCCAAGGTCCCCGTCCTGGACCTGAGCAACCACAACATCACCATCATGAACTTCCTGGAGGCCTAGGTGGAAGAGTACTTCGCGGCCCTGGAAGATGGGGTGAAGAAAGCCTACGCCGTAGCCCAAGAGGCCAGGAAGAAGGGCATAGACCCCGAGACGAGGCCTGAGATACCACTGGCCAAGGGGCTCGCGGAGCGTGTCGAGAGCCTGGTGGGGCCCCCCGGCGTAGCCGGCAGGATAAAGGAGCTGAGCTTAGACCAGGCCAAGGAAGAGGTGGCCGTCGCCGTGGCCAAGGAGATCGTGGAAGGGCGCTTCGGCTCCTTCGCGACCCACGAGGCAGCAGCGGAGCAGGCCCTGAGGACCTCCCTTGCGATCCTCACCGAGGGGGTGGTGGCCGCTCCTCTGGAGGGGATCGTGAAGGTGAAGGTCAAGAAGAACTCTGACGGGACCCGGTACCTGGCCATATACTTCGCCGGACCTATCCGGTCCGCTGGCGGCACTGCCCAGGCTCTGGCCGTCCTGACGGGGGACTATGTGAGGCGGGCCCTGGGTATGGACCGCTACAAGCCCACCCCCGACGAGGTGGAGCGGTTCGCGGAGGAGACGGAGCTCTACAACAGCGAGGCCGCCCGCCTTCAGTACCATCCCCCGGCCGAGGACATCAGGACGGCTGTCAAGAACATCCCGGTGGAGGTGACGGGCGAGGCCACAGACCAGGTGGAGGTCTCGGGCTACAGGGACCTGGAGAGGGTGGAGACCAATCAGCTACGGGGCGGAGCCGTTCTTGTCCTGGCGGAGGGGGTCCTCCAGAAGGCCCCCAAGGTCCTGAAGTACGTCACCATGCTCGGTCTCGACGGGTGGGAGTGGCTCTCGGCTTTCGCCACCGCCAAGAAGGAGGGGGAGGAGAGCAGCCAGGAGGTGAAGCCCAACTACAAGTTCATCAAGGACATCATAGCCGGGAGGCCCATCCTGGCATACCCCTCCCGCCCGGGAGGGCTGCGGCTGAGGTACGGTCGGGCGAGGAACTCGGGCTTCGCATCCACATCCCTCCACCCCGCCACCATGATTCTACTGGATGGCTTCATAGTCACCGGGACCCAGATAAAGACCGAGAGGCCGGGGAAGGCCTCTGCCGTGACCCCCTGCGACGCCATCGAAGGCCCTTTGGTCAAGCTGGTGGACGGGAGCGTGGTGAGGGTCGAGAACCTGGAGGAGGCGGAGAGGATCAAAGGGAGCGTCAAGGAGATTCTCGCCTTGGGGGATATTCTGGTCAACTATGGGGACTTCCTGGAGAACAACCACGTCCTGATGCCCTCGGGCTACGTGGAGGAGTGGTGGGCCCAGGAGGTGAGGGCGGCCCTCGAAGGCCGGTCAGGGATGACCATCCCAGACCGCCCGAGCCCAGAGGAGGCCCTGGCCATCTCCGACGCCCTGGGCGTGCCCCTCCATCCTCGGTATACGTATCTATACAACCTGGTGCCGAAGGAGGACCTGCGGCGGCTGGTCGAGTGGCTCTCCAAGGGCACCATAGAGGAGAGGGCGCTGGCCATCCAAAAGGCCGAGGAGAAAGAAATCTTGGAAACGCTGGGGGTGCCCCACAGGGTGGCTGGGAACAGGATACAGGTGGGGGAGTACAAGCCCCTCCTCCGCTCCCTTGGGATGGACGAGGGCCTCTCCCCAGAGCGCTTCCTGGCCGCCTACGATAGGTGCACCAGCAGCATGGAGCTGGTCAACTCCTTCGGCCTCAAGGTGAGGGATAAGGCCAGGACATATATAGGGGCCCGTATGGGCCGCCCAGAGAAGGCCCGGGAGCGGAGGATGCAGCCCGCCGTGAACGTCCTCTTCCCAGTGGGCCAGGCAGGGGGGCGCACGCGGGACGTGAAGAAGGCGGCCGCCAAGAAGGGGAAGGTCGAGGTCGAGGTGGCCAGGAGGGAGTGCGCCTCCTGCAAGGAGGTGACCTACAAGACCCTCTGCCCCCGGTGCGGTAGAGAGACCAAGCTGAAGAGGGTCTGCACCTCTGGCCATCCCTCCGAGGAGGAGAGCTGCCGGGCCTGCGGCTCCCCCGCCAACTACTTCGAGAAGCGGGAGCTGGACGTGCGGGAGGCCCTGGAGGGCGCCATATACGCCGTCGGCGACACCCCCAAGGATCTGAAGGGCGTCATCGGGATGACGTCGGCCCCGAAGATCCCAGAGGCCCTGGAGAAGGGCATCCTCCGCTCGAAGCACGAGGTCTACGTCTTCAAGGACGGTACCGCCAGGTTCGACGCCACGGACGTCCCCCTCACCCACTTCAAGCCCGGGGAGATAGGCGTGGCCGTGGAGCGGCTCCGGGCCCTGGGCTACGATAGGGACTATAAGGGCGTGCCCCTCACATCGGAGGACCAGGTGGTGGAGCTGAAGTGCCAGGACATCCTCCTCCCCACGGAGGGGGCCGGGTACCTCCTCAGGGTCTCCAAGTTCGTCGATGAGCTCCTGGCCAAGGTCTACGGGCAGGAGCCCTACTATAGGGCCGAGAAGAGGGAGGACCTTCTGGGGCACCTGGTCCTGGGCCTGGCGCCCCATACCTCCGCCGCCATCCTGGGGCGGATCGTGGGCTTCACCGGGGCGAGCGTCGGGTATGCCCATCCCTACTTCCACGCCGCCAAGCGCAGGAACTGCGACGGGGACGAGGACTCCATCTTCCTCCTCATGGACGCCCTCCTCAACTTCTCCAGGGCCTACCTCCCCAGCAGCCGGGGTGGGAAGATGGACGCGCCCCTAGTCCTTACCATCCGCCTCGATCCCAGGGAGGTGGACGACGAGGCCCACAACATGGACATCGTGGAAGAATATCCTCTGGCCTTCTACGAGGCTACCCTGCGGTACGCCAAGCCCCAGGAGGTGGCGGGGCTCATCGAGACCATCGGCGAGAGGATAGGTAAGCCCGAGCAGTACTACGGCTTCCGGTTCACTCACAGCACCACCGACATTGCCATGGGCCCCACAATCAGCGCCTACAAGACCCTGGGGGCCATGACCGAGAAGGTCCAACACCAGCTCGACCTGGCCGCCAAGATAAGGGCCGTGGACGAGCGGGACGTGGCGAAGCGGGTCATCGAGGGCCACCTCCTGCCGGACCTGGCCGGGAACCTGAGGACCTTCTCCAAGCAGAAGATCCGGTGCGTGGACTGCAACGCCAAGTACCGCCGGGTGCCCCTGACTGGTAAATGTCGGCGGTGCAACGGGAAGCTCGTCCTGACGGTATCGAGGGGCGCCGTGGCCAAGTACCTGGAGGTCACCAAGGGGATGATTGAGCGGTACCGGCTGGACGACTACCTGAAGCAGCGCATAAGGATCCTGGAGATGTCCATCAGCTCAGTCTTCGAGAACGACGGGGCCAAGCAGGTCTCGTTGGCGGACTTCCTGGGCTAGGGCCTCGCCCACCTTTACCCCAAAGGATTTATATCCAGCCTTCACACCTTTCCATGGCCCGGTGACCCAATGGACCTTTCTCAACTGAACCTAAAAAATCTTATGATCCTCCCGGTCCTCATGCTCCTGGCCTCCATCCTGGTCATCGGGGTCCACTACCGTGCCGGGACCATACCCATGAGCGTCGAGATGAAGGGCGGCACCCTCATAACGGCTTACGGCGTCCAGGAAGGCCCCGCGATGGAGCGGGACCTGAAGGAGCGCTTCGGCTTCGGGGTCCAGGTCACGGCCATAAAGGACCTCTCGGGGGAGACCACAGGGGCCAACATTCAGATAGACAAGTTCCTGAAGGGGGAAGAGAGCGAGGAGGTGAAGAACTTCCTCCTCGGCAGGGGGATCAAGGCCGAAGGCATAAGCCTCCGGTCTGTGGGCCCCTCCCTATCCAAGGCCTTCCTGGAGCAGGCGGTCAAGGCGGTCCTCTTCGCCTTCCTCTTCATGGCCGTCGTCATATTCTTCAGGTTCAAGACCCTCGTCCCCTCCTTCGCCGTCGTCCTCTCGGCCTTCTCTGATATCACCACCACCCTGGCAGTGATGATTCTCCTGGGCTTGGAGCTATCCTCGGGCTCCCTCGTCGCCCTCCTCCTCCTCATAGGTTACTCCGTGGACACGGATATCCTCCTCACCACCCGCCTCCTGGCGAAGAAAGGGGGCAATATAAACGAGAAGGTCCTGAGCGCCATGAAGACGGGCCTCACGATGAACTCCACGACCATCGTGGCCGTGGGGATCCTCTTCCTGGTCTCCACCTCCTCCATCCTCAAGGAGATCGCCTCCGTCATCCTCATAGGGATGGTGGCAGACGCCATCAACACCTGGATCCAGAACGCCGGGATCCTGCAGATGTACCTGGAGAGGGCTTAGATGGCCAAGAAGGAGAAGGGGACCAAGGCGGCCAAGGCGCGGCCCGAGAGGATGTTGGAGGATGGGCGGATAAAGCTCCTCCTGGGCTTCGTCCTCGTCTCCCTAGTACTGATCGCCTTCAAGGGGATCTCCACGGGCCTCGACCTCCAGGGGGGTTCCATAATCCAGATCCAGGCAGAGAGGCCACTCACCCCCGGCGAGATGGAACAGGTCACCAGGATCATGGACGAGCGGCTGAGGGGGGTCTTCGCCGTCAGGGACATAAGGGTCCGGGGATGGGGGAACGAGTTCGTCATCGTGGAGATCGCCGGCATAACTCCCGAGGAGGCCGAGAAGGTGATAGGGAAGCCGGGGCAGCTCGTGGTGAGGATAGGGAATACCACCGCCTTCACCGGGGACGAGCTGACCAGGGTGGAGAGCTTCCGGAAGGAACCCTCTACAGGCAGCTGGGAGGTCCCCTTCACCCTCACCGAGGGGGCGGCCGAGAGATTTAGGGACGTGGCGAAGGCCACGGACTTCGACAGGGTGAACATGTACCTGGACGAGGGGACGAGGGTGAAGGTCAACTCCGAGAGGCCCCTGGAAGGGGTGGAGGGGGTCCTGGAGAGGGCGGGCTATAAGGGGAAGGTCAATGCCACAAAGGGGCTGACGGGGGTCACGACAGAGATAAACCTCGACCAGACCCTGGAGGACCTGGGTGAGGATGGCAAGAGGAGGATCGCTGAGGCCCTGAATAGCACGGGGGCCGGGATCAGGGAGGTGGCATTCGAGCGCTCGGGGCTGGTGAACAGTGCCCCCATAGGCGACAGCCTGAGGGAGGAGCTCATCAGGGGGCAGGTCGTCAAGGCCCTGGTCCTGGAGCTCGGTAGGGACGAGAAGGATAGGGAGGAGGCCAAGAGGGTGGAGGTCATCCTCCGGTCAGGGGCCCTCCCCATAAAGGTGAACGTGGTGGGCAGCTACGGGATCTCGGCAACCCTGGGGGAGGGCTTCGCCAGGAACGCCATCCTGGCAGGCATCCTTGCCTTCCTAGGGGTCACCCTGGTGATCTTCCTCAGATACCGGGAGCCGCGGGTCGTCCTGCCGATCCTCATCACAGGCTTCAGCGAGATCGTCATCATCCTGGGCTTTGCCTCCCTCATCAACTGGAACATAGATCTCCCGGCCATCGCAGGGATCATAGCTGCCCTGGGCACGGGGGTGGACAACCAGATCGTGATCATAGACGAGATACTGTTGGAGAAGGAGCGCTCCATCAGGAAGAAGATCGAGTCCGCCTTCTTCATCGTCATGTCCTCCTGGATGTGCATCGTGGCAGCCATGATCCCCCTCTTCATCGTGGGCCTGGCGTCCCTCAAGGGCTTCGCTTTCACCACCATCATAGGCGCCACATCGGGGGTCTTCATCGCCCGCCCGGCCTACGCCAGGATGGTCCAGTACCTCGTGGAGTGATTACGAAAAGTTTATAAGCCCTTGTTATTCATGCACTAACGGTGGTTCCATGGTCATTGAAGCCCTGCTCACTATAAAGAAGGCCGAGAGGGGGGCGGAGGAGGATTTCAAGAAGGCCCAGCTGGAGGCCGAGCGCCTCGTGGACGGAGCCAAGCGGAAGGCCTCTGAGCTCCAGGAGAGGTCCGAGAGGGAGGCCCGCGACGAGGTAGAAGGGCTCCTTGCGAAGGCTAGGAGGGCGGGAGAGGAGGAGGCTGCCGCGACCCTTAAAGCGGGAGAGGCAGAGGGGAGGAAGATAAAAGAGAAGGCAAGGAAGAAGACGGACCGGGCGGCAGATTACATCGCCAAATCGGTCCTGGGTAAGTGATCACTCCGCAGGAGGCGCAGGCATGGGAGAAGTGGACTCCAAGGTGGAGAAGATAATCCACAGGATAGAGGAGGATACGGAGGTCAAGGCTAAGGCCCTTACAAGGGAGGCGGAGGGCAAAGCTAGGGCCATAATATCCGAGGCCGATGACAAGGCGGCGGAGACAAGGTCCGGGATCGTGGGACGGGGGGAGAGGGAGGCGGAGCAGGAGAGGCAGCGGATCCTGGCCAACGCAAAGCTGCGGGAGCGGAAGGCGAAGCTCGATGCCAAGGAAGAGGTGATAAAAGAGGCCTTCAGCCTGGCCGAGGAGAAGCTCAAAGCGGCCACCTCAGGGAAGGAATACCAGGCGGTGCTGAAGAACCTCCTCCAGGAGGCCGTTGCTTCCCTGGGGAGCGGTAGTCTGGTGGTCATGGGGCGGAAGGAGGATGCGAAGCATCTGAAGGAGGTCCTGCCGGCCGTTGCCAAGGAGTCGGGGGCCAATCTGACGCTCTCCAACGAGACGATAAACGCGGCCGGCGGGGTGATCGTCAAGACGGAGGATGGGGGGGTGGAGGTGAACAACACCTTCGAGAACCGTCTGGCACGGTTGCGGGACGACCTGAGGCCGGCGGTCTCCAAGATCCTCTTCGAGGGATAGGCATGAAGATAAGTGTCCTCGGGGATGCCACCACCGTCACGGGCTTCCGGCTGGCAGGGATAAGGGACGCCTACGAGGTCTCGGCCCCCAAGGAGGCTGTGGGCCTCCTCAGGGAACTCGTGGGAGATAAAGAGATGGGCCTCGTCATAGTCACCGAGAGGATCGCCGATGAGATAAGGGCTGAGATGGAAGGGATCACCGAAGGGCGGATAACGCCCCTCATCGTGGAGATTCCAGACAGGGAGGGGCCCATGGCGAAGAAGGTGGATCCCATCAAAGAGCTGATAAAGAGGGCGGTGGGCGTAGAGATAAAGTTTGGATAGGTGGTGGAGATGCCAGAAGGTGTTATAGCCAGAATAGCGGGGCCCGTCATGGTCGCGAAGGGCATGAGGGGGTCCCTGATGTACGAGGTGGTGAGGGTGGGGGAGCAGAGGCTGATAGGGGAAATCATAGAGCTGGCTGGGGACACAGCTACCATCCAGGTCTACGAGGAGACCGCCGGTATAGCCCCGGGGCAGAAGGTCCTGGGGACGGGCCTCCAGCTCTCCGTGGAACTGGGCCCTGGGATCCTGAAAGGGATCTTCGACGGTATCCAGAGACCCCTGGAGGTTGTGAGGTCGAAGACCGGGATCTTCATCACCCGGGGGGTGGACATACCCTCCCTCGACAGGGAAGCTAAGTGGACCTTCAAGCCCCTGGCCAAGAAGGGGCAGCAGGTCTCTGGCGGCGACTTCCTGGGCGAGGTCCAGGAGACGGCCCTCATAGTCCACAAGATCATGGTCCCGCCAGGAGTGGAAGGCAAGGTGGTGGAGGTCTCAGAGGCCGGTGAGTATACCATCGAAGAGACCATCGCTGTGATAGAGACCTCCAAGGGGCGGCAGGAGATCTCCATGCTCCAGAAGTGGCCGGTGCGGATAGGGAGGCCCTTCAAGGAGAAGAAGGAGCCCCAGGCCCCTCTCCTGACGGGGCAGAGGATACTGGACACCTTCTTCCCGGTATCCAAGGGAGGTACGGCCGCCATCCCAGGCCCCTTCGGGGCTGGGAAGACCGTCACCCAGCAGCAGCTATCCAAGTGGTGCGATGCCCAAGTAATCGTGTACGTGGGATGCGGGGAGAGGGGGAACGAGATGACGGAGGTCCTGGAGGAGTTCCCCCACCTCATAGATCCCAAGTCAGGGAAGCCCCTGATGGAGCGGACGGTGCTCATAGCCAACACCTCCAACATGCCGGTGGCGGCCAGGGACGCCTCGGTCTACACAGGCATAACCATAGCCGAGTACTTCCGGGACATGGGCTACGACGTGGCCCTGATGGCAGACTCGACCTCCCGATGGGCCGAGGCCATGAGGGAGATCTCGGGCCGCCTGGAGGAGATGCCGGGGGAGGAGGGCTATCCAGCCTACCTCGCCTCGAGGCTTGCAGACTTCTATGAGCGGGCCGGCCGGGTCACGACCCTGGGGTCCGACAGCAGAGAGGGCTCCCTCTCGGTGGTCGGAGCAGTCTCGCCCCCGGGCGGGGACTTCTCGGAGCCCGTCACCCAGAACACCCTCAGGATCACCAAGGTCTTCTGGGCCCTAGACGCGTCGCTCGCCAATCGGCGGCACTTCCCTGCCATCAACTGGCTCAGGTCCTACTCTCTGTACCTGGACAGCGTGGAGGGGTGGTGGAAGAAGGAGGTATCGGAGACCTGGAAGAGCTCCAGGGGGCGGGCCATGGCCCTCCTCCAGAAGGAGGCGGAGCTCCAGGAGATCGTCCAGCTCGTCGGCCCAGATGCCCTCCCAGAGAGGGAGAGGGTGACGCTGGAGGGCGCGCGGGTGATAAGGGAGGACTTCCTCCAGCAGAACGCCTACCACGATGTCGATACCTACTGCAGCGCCAAGAAGCAGATAGCCATGCTCGAGGTGATGCTCAGGTTCTACGACCGCTCCCTGGAGGCCGTGGGGAAGGGGATGCCGGCGAAGCAGATAGCCACCCTCCAGGTGAAGGACGATATAGCCAGGCTGAAGTACGTCCCTGAGAAGGACTTCCCCAAGGCCATCAAGGAGATCGAGACGAAGATCGAGGAGCAGCTCAAGGCCCTCACCGCGAAGGAGGTGAAGTAGATGGAGGCCCTGAAGATAAAGGAGTACACCTCCGTAAGCGAGGTCTACGGCCCCCTGATGATCGTGGACAAGGTCAGTGGCGTCAGCTACGGCGAAGTGGTGGAGATAGTGCTCCCCTCGGGAGAGAAGAGGCGGGGTCAGGTCCTGGAGGCCCTGGAGGACCGGGCCGTGGTCCAGGTCTTCGAGGGCACCCGTGGCATAGATACCCTCAAGACCAAGGTGAGGTTCACTGGAGAGACAATGAGGATCCCGGTCTCCACAGAGATGCTGGGGCGCATATTCGACGGGACCGGCAAGCCCATAGACAAGGGACCTCCCATCATCGCTGAGGACGAGCTGGAGATAAACGGTAATCCGATAAACCCCAAGTCCAGGGAGTACCCCAGGGACTTCATCCAGACCGGTATCAGCACCATCGACGGGATGAACACCCTCGTCAGGGGGCAGAAGCTCCCGATCTTCTCGGGCTCCGGGCTGCCCCACAACGCCCTGGCCGCCCAGATAGCGAGGCAGGCCAAGGTCCTGGGGAAGGAGGGGAGTTCTCCGTCGTCTTCGCCGCCATGGGCATAACCTACGAAGAGGCCAACTTCTTCATGAAGGACTTCGAGAGGACGGTGGCCCTGGAGAGGGTCACGGCCTTCCTCAACCTGGCCGACGATCCCGCCATAGAGCGGATCATAACGCCCAGGATGGCCCTCACCACCGCCGAGTACTTCGCCTACGAGCAGGGCATGCACGTCCTGGTCATCCTGACGGACATGACGAACTACTGCGAGGCCCTGCGAGAGATAGCGGCGGCCAGGAGCGAGGTCCCAGGTCGGCGGGGCTACCCAGGGTACATGTACACAGACCTGGCCACCATCTACGAGCGGGCCGGCAGGGTCCATGGGAAGAAGGGCTCCATCACCCAGATGCCGATTCTGACGATGCCCGACGACGACAAGACCCATCCGATCCCGGACCTGACTGGCTATATCACCGAGGGGCAGTTCGTCCTATCGAGGGAGCTCCACAGGAAGGGCGTATATCCGCCCGTGGACGTGTTGCCTTCCCTCTCCAGGCTGATGAAGGGCGGTATAGGCAAGGAGAGGACGAGGGAGGACCACTCCAACGTCTCAGACCAGCTCTACTCCGGCTACGCCGAGGGCAGGGACCTGAGGGACCTGGTGGCGGTGGTGGGGGAGGAGGCCCTGACGGACAGGGACAAGAAGTATCTCCACTTCGCCGAGAGGTTCGAGAAGGAGTTCGTGGCCCAGGGGAAGGACGAGGACAGGACCATAGAGCGCACCCTGGAGATAGGCTGGGACCTTCTCTCAGGCCTCCCAGAGAGGGAGCTGAAGAGGGTCAAGGACGAGTACGTCAAGAAATACCACCCGAACTACCGGAAGAAGTAGCCATGGCCATCGAGAAGATCGAGGGGATAAACCCCACCAGGATGGAGCTCCTGAAGCTCAAGACGAAGGTCAAGCTGGCGGTGAAGGGGCACAAGCTCCTCAAGCAGAAGCGGGATGCCCTCATCATGGAGTTCTTCAACGTCCTGGCGCAGGCCAAGGGCATAAGGAAGAAGGCTGCGGGGGAGCTCGCCGAGGCCTTCGGGGCCCTCATCATGGCCGAGGCCTCCTCAGGGACCATAAAGGTTGCAGAGGCCTCGCTGGCCGTGAGGGCCAATATAGAGATAGGACGCGTGGAGTCCAGGAACGTGATGGGCGTCAAGGTTCCCACCCTGGAGCTGGGCGAAACCAAGAGAGGTATCCTGGAGCGGGGCTATGGGATAGCAGACACCTCCTCCCAGCTGGACGAGGCATCCCGGAGGTTCGAGGAGAGCCTCAAAACCCTCGTCGAGCTGGCCGAGATCGAGAAGTCCATCAGGCTCCTGGCCCGTGAGATTGAGAGGACGAAGCGGCGCGTCAGTTCGCTGGAGAACATCCTCATCCCCCGCCTCGACGCCACGGTGAAGTACATAAAGATGCGCCTGGACGAGATGGAGAGGGAGAGCTTCTTCAAGCTGAAGAGGATCAAGGCCATGATGGAGGCCCGGGAGGAGGCGGGGCCAGGGGCCGCCTAGGGATGGAAGATCGCGACCGCGACCTCCGCCTCTTCGCCCGGCAGCTGGAGCTCCTCAACCGCCACCTGGCGGTCGGCAAGAGGGACCTGGAGAGTCTCCTGCGGGAGGAGAGGCCCAGGCTGGCCCTCAGGGACGGGTCCACCCACCTGATAAAGAGAGAAGAACTGGAGCGCCTCAAGGAGTTGGTACCGGAGGAACTCCGGTACCAGCTCCTCCTACCCCTATATATCGAGCTCGCCGCCGAGAGGTACGGCGAGGGGACGGCCAGGATAGTGGGGAAGGCGGAGTGTTTCGTCGTGGCCCTGCTCCTGGGGAGGGAGGCCCAGGGCGACGAGCTCTTCATCTACAAGCCCGAGGTGCGGGTCCTCAGGAAGGCGCTGCCCACGACGACCCAGTACATGTTCACGGTGGCGTTGGAGTAGTATGCCCCCCTCCCAGAGCTTCAACGAGAAGGAGTACGATAGGTGGTATGCCACGCCCTTGGGGCGGGCCTATGGGGCTGAGGCCAGGGCCGCCATCCTCCCCCACCTACCGGAGAGGGGCTCGGCCCTGGACGTGGGGTGCGGTACGGGGTTCTATACCCTCTTCCTGGCCCGCAGGGGCCTCAAGACCGTGGGGGTCGACGCCTCAGAGGCCATGCTCCGCATAGCCCTGGAGAAGGCCCTGAGGGAGGGCGTCCAGGCAGAGTTCAGGCACGCCCCGGCAGAGGAGCTGCCCTTCCCCCCAGCCTCATTCGACCTCGTCCTCTCCATGAACATGCTGGAGTTCTCCAGGTCCCCGGAAGGAGCCCTGGCGGAGATGCTCAGGGTCCTGCGACCCCACGGGGTCCTCCTCCTGGGGGTGATGAACAGGCAGAGCCTCTGGGGCCTGACCCAGAGGCTGAAGCGCCCCTTCGTCCAGGGCGTATATTATGGCGCCCGCTTCTACACCAGGGGGGAGCTCAGGGCGATGCTCCCGGGGGCAGAGATAAAAGAAGCGGTCTTCCTCCCGCCCATCAATTTTGCCATAGGTCTGGGGCCCATCTTCAGACTACTCCCAGGAGCCCTCCTGGTGGCCAGGGTGGAGAAGGCCTAGCGCCAGTATCTTTATATGTCTCCCTGGCGATTACGAAGAAAAAGTTGGAGGCAGGAGCATGAGGCTCGGCCTAGGGATCGATACAGGAAGCACCTATACAGACTGCGTGGCCATCGACTTCGATACCAAGAAGATCATAGCCAAGGCTAAAGCTCCCACGACCCACTACGACCTCTCCATCGGGCTCATAAACTCCATGAACAAGGTCCTCACGGACTTCTCCATAGACCCCAAGGACGTGAAGCTCCTCTCCCTCTCCACCACCCTCGCCACCAACGCCATAGTTGAATCGAAGGGCGGGGAGGTGGCGCTGATAGTGATAGGCTACACACCTTACGAGGAGTGGAAGTTCCCGGCCAAGCTCGTCTACTACACCGAGGGCGGTGAGAGCGCCATAAGGTCCGAGGAGATCCCTCCAGACTTTGACGCCATCACGGAGTGGGTGAAGAAGGTGGCCACGGATGTGGACTCCTTCGCCGTCTCGGGCTTCATGAGTGTCATAAGCAACTCCTACGAGAAGATGACCGCCGATATCATAAGGAAGCATACCAACCTGCCGGTCGTCTGCGGTTCCGATCTCTCATCCAAGCTGGGGCTCTACGAGCGCTCGGTGACGGCGGTCCTCAACGCCAGGCTGATACCCCTCACCGACGACCTTCTGAAGGAGGTGAAGGTGGCCATGGGAGAGAAGGGGATAGACGCCCCCCTCATGGTCGTCAGGGGGGACGGCTCCCTCATCTCCGAGCTGGTGGCCAGGGAGAGGCCCATAGAGACCCTCCAGTCTGGACCGGCGGCCTCTTCCATGGGCGGCTGCTTCCTGGCAGGGAAGAAGAGTGCCATCATCGTGGACATCGGCGGCACGACCACCGATATAGCGATATTGGAGAGCGGCTTTCCGAAGGTGACTGAAGAGGGCTCCCTGGTGGGAGGCTGGAGGACGAGGGTGCGCTCCGTGGACACCGTCTCCGAGGGCCTCGGCTGCGAGTCCAACATCACGGTGACGGACGGCACCGACATCCACATAGGCCCCAGGCGGGTAATACCGCTGGCCACAGCGGCCAAGGAGTATCCGTCCATCCTCGAGAAGATCAGGAATACTGGGAATCTCAGTTATCTTACTACCTATCAGGCCTCCAGGAAGACGGTCAAGGCCGAGACGGAGGTTCTCCAACTCCTGGACGCCATAAACAAGCTCAACCCCGTGGCCGAGGACGAGCTCAAGGCCAGCCTGGACGAGTTCACCAAGATGAGGTTCGAGGAGTCCCTGGCGAAGCTCGAGGAGCTGGACGCCGTGATGCGGGTAGGCTTCACGCCCCTGGACATCCTCCATGTCCAGAAGAAGTACGTCATAGGGGACGCGGAGGCCTCCCGGCTCGGGGCCCAGATGCTGGGGGACCAGATGGGCAAGACCCCCGAGGAGTTCTGCCAGGAGGCCCGTGCGGTCCTGGTTAAGAAGGCCGGGGAGGCAGTACTGAAGAAGCTCATCACCGAATGGTCCAAGAGCGAGAACCTCTGCGGGACCTGCCACCTCCTCATGAACAAGTCCATGGACAAGGACCGGCGCTACTTCAACTGCACAATGGAGCCCGTCTTCCCCATCGTGGGCGTCGGCGGCCCGGCGGAGGAGTTCCTCCCAGCCCTCAAGGAGATCCTCAACACCGAGATAATAATCCCCGAGTGCTACGAGGTGGGCAATGCCGTGGGGGCCGTATCTGGCCGCGTCTCCTGGACCGTGGAGAAGCGCATCATAAGGAAGGAGATTCAGAACCGGTATTACGTCTACCCTGATGGCGCGGCGATCTTGAAGAAGGATGATGCCATAAAGTACGCAATAGAGCACGCCACGAAGGAAGCCAGGACTCAGGCGATCAGGGCCGGAGCGAAGGACCCCAAGATCGTGGTGGAGAAGGAAGATTTCGTAGTCATGCTGGTCACCGGGAGGAAGGACTATGGCGGCTCCAACATAAAGGTCTCGGCGGTGGGAGAGGCCCTCCCCAAGGTCTAGCCGCTCTCCAGCCCCTTGTACTTCTCCAGGTACTCGAGGACGGCGATGACGAAGGTGGCGTGGGACCAAGCCAGGGGAGACACGGATATCGGCTCACTTGTGTAAGGGTTCAACTGCTCCCCCAGTATCCCAGACTCAGCGGCGTGGTCGGTGACCCATTCCAGGACCTCCACCGCCCTCCGCAGGTCCTTCAACTCCTTCGCTCTGGCGACATACCACTCCGCCAGCCAGAGGGTGCATATGAACCAGGGGTTGCCGGGGACATTCTCCACATCCCAGCTGATCTTGCGGTAGTGGTCATTCTCGTACCTCGCCACGCCGCCCACCTTCGTCTTGCACCACAGCCGCCGCTCGATGGCCTTCATAGTCCCCTCTATCCTGGGGTCGTCCGCCGGCAGGGCGCAGAAGTAGAAGACGCTGTAGAGGCTGCTGTCGATGGTGGGGTCCTTGATTATCTTCCCCTGGGCATCCACATTGATCCCCCGAACGAACCTCCCAAGCCCCTCATCGTAGAGGAGATTCCAGACGCCGTCCCTCACCTCCAGGGCGGCCTTCTTGTAACTCTCTGCCAGTTCGTAGTCCCCGAAGAGGTTGGCGAAGTTCCAGGCCGCCGCTATCCCAGCATAGACCGCCGAGGAGGTGAAAGTGAAGGTACCTATCCTCTCCTCCCAGAGGTCGTAGCTGGGCAGGGGGAGCTTGAGCTCGGGGTGCCTGTACCTTATCATGAAGTCCACGGCCTTCTTGACCAGGGGCTCGTAGAGGGTCTTGACAAACTCTATATCCTTAAATTGGTAGTAGTGGTGCCAGAGGGAGAAGACGATGAAGGCGGTTCCGTCCTCCTGGATCGGGAGCTGAGGCTTCCCATCGCTCCCTATCCAGGGGTGCCAGCTGGAGGCGAAGGTCCCGTCAGGGTTGTATTTGTGAAGGAAGAAGCCCCTCTTGGTCATGATCCGTGAGCAGAATTCGAAGAACTTCCTCGTTTCGACGGAGTACCCCGCCTTGTCGAGGGCGTAGGCCACGAGGGCCCCGTCCCTGGGCCACATATAGCTGTAGTGATCCCTGTTGAACTGGGTCACATCGGAGTCGTTGGCCGCAATCACCGCCCCATCCCCGTCGATATGGGCTCTGATGATGAGGAGGGAGCGCTTGAACATCCTCACTACCTTCTCTGGCAGGTCCTTGAAGTTGAGCCCCTGCATCTTCGTCCCTGCGCTGAGCCAGGCCTTGTGGTAGGTGTCGATCTCCCTCAGGAGCTTCGCTGGGTCTGAGCGAAGGACCTCTTCGTTGAGCCTCTTGACCTCCATGAAGTCCATGCCGGCGGCGATCCAGTAGTAGACCTCCCTCTCCCCCCAGGCCGGGACCCTAATCCGGAAGCTCACCGTCGAGTCCACGGAGCCCTGGGCTATGGGGTTGTTGGAGAGGACCCCATCCTCGGCGTCGCGCCAGGTGCCCTCCGCCCCGGCGAAACCGGCCCATCCCGTGGAGTACTGGTATATCCCCTCCTTTCCTGCGCGGCCGTTTATGAGGAAGTACCTCTTCTTCTTGTAGTGGACGATGGAGCCCACCGCCGGATCGTAGCAGGCCGTATCCCCCACGTTCATGCCGTAGAGCCGGAAGTCCTGGCCGAAGAAGAGCCGCACCTCCCTCTCGCCCCCCCGGAGGTTCTTCACCACCACCTTCCTCAGGAAGATGTTCTTGGAGTAATGGACCCCATCGTTCACCCTGAGCTCTATGCCGAGGTCGTTGTTCCTGGCCCAGGCATCCGTCACCATGGAGTCCTCCAGGTACTTGAGGCTCCGCTCCCCCCAGCCGTTCATCAGCCAGGAGAACTTCCCGTCGACCCAGATCCCGAACCTGCACCTGTTCCCGTCCACGTGGTTCTCCATCCCCACGTGGGGGAAATATAGGTCCCTTATATTGAGGTCGTCATCGTAGTTTATGAAGAGGTTTCCATTCCCCACTACCAGTTTCCTGGTCATCTGGAAACCCTATCTGGGACCCAAGATATTAAGGTTGCCGTAGCCAGGAGGGTAGTCTATCCCTTGATCTCGTCCACCGTCAGGTAGCAGGCCGGATCCTCGGCCCAGACGTCCCCGTGAACGCTCTCGGCCCTTATCCTGCAGCCGCCGCAGATGGAGTTGTAGCTGCAGACGGAGCACTTCCCCTTCAGGTGCTTGGGCTTCTCCCGCATCTCGGCCATGAATCCCTCGCCCTTGGACCAGATCTCGCTGAACTTCCGCTCCCGCACGTTCCCCAGGATCTCATGCCCCCAAAATTGGCACGGGTGTATGTTGCCTAAATTATCCACATTGGCCACCTTACCGCAGGCGGAGCACCCGCCGTGCATCTTGAGGAGCTCCATGACCTCTTGGGCCCTGGCTGGCTCCTTCTCCTTCACGTACCGGTATAGATAGACGCCGTCGGCGTGGTTGTCCACTGTCAATATCTCCAGGGGTACCTTCTTCCCGTGGAGCTCCAGAGTTTTCGTTACGAGGAACTCCATCACCTCCCGCCTCTCCTCGTTGGACAGGTCGCTCCCGGCTATCTCCTTCCCCCTGCCGGCATAGACCAGGTGGTACATGCAGAAGCGGGGGATCTTCTCCTTCACGACGAAGTCTATCACCTGGGGGAGCTCCTTGTAGTTGTACTTGCTTATGGTGAATCTTACGCCAGTATTGAGCCCTGCCCCCAGGGCGTTCCTTATCCCCCGCGTCGCCTTCTCGAAGGCATCCCTCTGCCCCCGGAACCGGTTGTGGGTAGCAGAGAGGCCGTCGAGGCTCACACCCACGTACTTGAAACCGGCCTCTTGCATCCTCTTCGCGGCGTCCTTGGTTATCAGCGTCCCGTTGGTCGAGACGACGGTCCTGAGGCCCCTATCGGCGGCGTACCTGCCAAGCTCGTAGAAATCTCTCCTGACGAGGGGTTCCCCGCCAGAGAAGAGGAGGACAGGGACCTTATAACTGGCCAAATCGTCTATGAAGGCCTTCGCCTCCTCTGTGGTCAGCTCTCCAGCGAACTCCTTGTCCTCGGCCTTTATGTAGCAGTGCTTGCAGCGGAGGTTGCACCGCCGGGTCGTGTTCCAGACGACAATGGGCTTGAGGGCGGTGGAGAACTGGAGGAGCTCATGGGGCACCTCCCCCGGCGAAACGCCCTCGTACTTTATGGCGTGGGAGACGGTGGCGGTACCGCAGAGGAGCTTCGTACATCCTATCATTTTCCCCTACTGGCTACCGTACCTTTTGTAAATCTTCTTGAACTCCCGGGTACTGTAGAGGAGGATGTAGTCCTCCACGCCCACGGCCTCCGAGAGCTCCCTTATCTTCCCCTCCACCGACGGCCTGTCGTAGCCGTGGACCATGGTGAAGAGGTTGTACCCCCACCTCTCGGGGACGGTGGGGCGCTCGTAGCAGTGGGTCACCTCCGGGAAAGAAGCAAGCTTCTTCCCGACCTCCTCCACCCTCCCCTCTGGCACTTTCCAGGCACAGAGGGCGTTGGCCTTTATCCCCAGCTCCCTGTGGCGGAGGGAGGCGCTGAAGCGCCGCACGACGCCATCGTCCACGAGCCTCTTGACCCTCCTCAAGACCTCCTCCTCGGGGATGCCCAGCCTCTCGGCCACGGCCAGGAAGGGGCGCGGCACCAGGGGGATCTCGTCCTGGAGGATGACGAGCAGCTCCTTATCCAGGGGGTCCATCATCTTATCTCGAACCTCACGTCGATCTTGAACTTGCGCTTCACCGGGAGGTTGAGCATCTCCTCGTGCTCCACCTCCCTCTCTATCCTCTCCAGGGTCTCCCTCAGCTTCGCCTCGTCCCTCTCTATGACGGTGAACCAGATGTTGTATTCATGCTCCCTCTGGTAGTTGTGGGTGACCCCTTCGAAGGCGTTCAGCTGCTCCGCGGTCCTCTCGACCTTCCCCGGGGCCGCCTTGAGGGCCACCAGGGTGGAGGCGAAGCCGACCTTGGCCGAGTCTATCCTGAGGCCGAGCTTCCTTATGGCCCCTGACTTGACCAGGAGCGCGACCCGCCTCAGGAACTCCTCCTCCGTTATGCCTAGCCTCTGGGCGGAGGGGAGGAAGGGCCGGCTCACTATGGGCAGGTCCCTCTGGACCTCCCGCAGGACCCCTTTGTCTGTCTCGTCCAGTTCCATCACGCCTACTCCAGAACCCTAACATCTAAGAAGGAGCGGGCGAGGCCAAGGTGGAGGTCCTGGTCCTCGGGGATTGGAGGGACCTCCACATTGGCACCGGCGGACTTAGCTATGGCCACCCCCTGGAGGGCCATGGGCCCTCCCAGGAGGTCCCCAGATACGGTGCCGTTCTGGTAATAGACCCCGTGGTACCCTCCATCGCCCCTGAGCCTCGCTGTCCAATTCACGCCCTTCTCCACGCCCTCCAGGTAGCCCTCTTTCTTCTCCCCGGCGATGAGGGAGGCGTAGGCCAGACCAGACCAGGCCATGGACTGGTACCAGGCGGAGACTGTCCGCCACCCATGGAAGGGGCTGTGGTAGGGCCCATCGTACCAGGAGCCGTCAGGGTTCTGCATATCCAGGAGGCCGTCTGCCATCTCCAGGGCCTTGAGCCTGTACCTCCTGGCCTTGAGGGCCGTATCTCTGCCGTCCATCTTCCCGGCTGCCCTGTGGGCTTCCACCAGGGCTACGGTGGCGTAACCCAGGGCGTTGGGCTTCAGCCCGACCCGGTAGCCTGCGGCTGTTATTATACTCGCCTCTTTGAGCATCTTGTCCCCGGCCCTCAGGATCGCCACCTCAGCCTCGGGTCCCTCGATGACCCCCGCCAGATAGGCCTCCGAGAGGGCCCAGGTCCCCATGGCCGACTCCAGGAGGGAGTAGGTGGATGACGGCTCCCCCGGGAGGGCTCTCCAGCCGCCGGACCTCTCCTGGTGGGCTAGAAGGAGGGCTACACGGCTCCTCGCCGCCTCCCTATGGACGACGGAGCCGGTAGTCTTGTACATATTGATATTGTAGAGGGCCGCATAGGCGGTCCCCTTAATCCCCCCATCCACCGCCGGTTCCCATACGCCATGGACCGCGGGGATGGAGAGGAGAGAGAGGAGGACCAGGGCCAGGACCTTGCGCATCTAGATATATTTTTATGGCCCGGTTCATAAAGACTCTCCCAGATGAGAGAAGCGTTCAGGCTCTGTACGATCTTCGGGATCAAGGTGGAGCTCCATATATCCTTCCTCCTCTTGATGCTCTTCTTCGCCATCCTCAACCCCAAGGTCTTCTTCTACCTCCTCCTGCTCTTCTTCTTCGTCTTTCTCCACGAGCTCTCCCACTCCATCGTGGCGATGCGCTACGACGTGAAGATAGACAAGATCACCCTCTGGCCCATAGGTGGGGTTGCATCCATGGAGCGGATACCCAAGGACCCTAATCAGGAGCTCAAGATCGCCCTTGCAGGTCCCAGCCTCAACCTCTTGGTCGCCCTGGCCATCCTCATACCCCTCTGGCTAGCAGGCGGTCTCTCCGGGCTCTTCCCCTTCTCCCAGATCGCCTTCGCCCCCGACCCCGTCAGCATAGCCGTCATCATTCTGAAGGTCAATCTCCTCCTGGGGGCCTTCAACCTCTTCGTCCCAGCCCTCCCCATGGACGGGGGGAGGATATTCAGGGCCCTCCTGGCCATGAGGATAGGTTTCAGCAAGGCCACGGACGTGGCTGCCATGGTTGCAAAGGGGATAGCGGTTTTAATGTTCCTCGCCGGCTTCTATTTCAACATCATTTTAATGCTCATCTCGGTCTTCATATACCTGGGCGCCACGCAAGAGTCCCAGGCCACCCTCGTCTCAGGCCTCCTCTCGGGCGTAAAGGTGCGGGACGCGATGAACCCCCAAACGGTGACAGTCTCCAGGGATACGAGCCTGGAAGACCTCCGATCTTTGGTCCTCAAGGTCAAGCACACCGGCTATCCCGTGATGGAGGACGGAGTCCCGGTGGGAATCATCTATCTCTCGGACATGGAGAAGGTGCAGAGAGGGGAGTGGCCCTTATGGAAGGTCGAGAGGGCGATGAGCAGGAACGTCCCCGTCTGCTCTCCAGAGGAGGAGGCCCTGGAAGTCCTCCTCAGGATGCACTCCAAGGGCGTGGGCCTGATGCCGGTCATGGAAGGGGGGCAGCTGGTGGGGGTCATCTCCCACACGGACATATACAGGATGATCGAGATCATGAGGTACCTCAAGGGATGAGGCCCCACGTAATCCTGAACGCAGCCATGAGCCTGGACGGGAAGATCGCCACCAGGGGGGGCGACTCTGCCATCTCATCCCCCGAGGACCTGGTCAGGGTCCACGAGCTCCGGCGGGAGGTGGACGGGATCATGGTGGGGATAAAGACCGTCCTCCAGGACGACCCCCGCCTGACGGTCCATAAGGTCCCGTCCCTAGGCAAGAACCCGACCAGGGTGGTGGTGGACAGTGCTGCCCGGATACCCCTCAAGGCCAGGCTCTTGGGGGAAGAGGGGAGGACCATCGTGGCAGTCTCGGAGAGGGCCCCGGCGGCCAGGCTCGATGCCCTGAGAGCGAAAGCCCAGGTCATAGTCTGCGGGAGGGAGGTCGTGGACCTCAAGGGCCTGATGGAAAGGCTGCATGCCTTGGGGATGCGGACCCTCCTCCTGGAGGGCGGGGGGAACCTCAACTGGTCGATGCTCAGCCGGGGGCTGGTGGACGAGGTTCGCGTGGCCGTAGCCCCCCGCATCGTGGGCGGGAGAGGCGCCACGACCCTGGTGGAGGGCGAGGGATGCGAGCGGGTGAAGGAGGGCATAAAACTGGAGCTGGTGAGGCACTACCCCCTGGGGAGGGACCTGGTGCTGGAGTACAGGGTCCTCCCGGTCGAATAACCTTGCCAAGGTTACTCCGAAGCCACGTTGTATGGACTTTGAGAAGATAGTCAACGTGGCCTTGGCGGAAGGGGCCACGGAGGCCAAGGTCATAGATACCAAGGACGTGGTGGTGGACAAGAGGGTGCGGATGAAGTGCGAGATCCCCCTCTGCAGCGGTTTTAATAATTACCTAATGTGCCCCCCTAACGTGATGCCGGTGGAGGAGTTCGAGGACATCCTGCGGCGCTACAAGAAGGCGGTGATCATCCAGGTGGAGGGCGATGTCAACACCCTGGAGAAGTCCGGGAAAGGCCTGAGCAAGGAGATGTACAAGGAGATGGCCGCCCTCCATACCAAGGCAAAGACCAAGCTCCACAACATCGTCAACAAGGTCGAGGCCGAGGCCTTCAAGGCCGGCCACTACCTGGCCACGGGCCTGGTGGGCGGGCGGTGCGTCCTCTGCAAGGATTGCGTCTTAAGCACGGGCTCCAGACAGTGCCGCAATCCCCACAAGGCGAGGCCCTCCCTCGAATCCGTCGGCATAGACGTCCAGAAGACCTGCGCCAACGTCGGCCTCAAGATGAGGCTCTCTTCCAGCGAGAACGCCCGCTGGACGGGGCTGGTCCTGCTGGATTAGTCGTTACCTCCAAAATCCTCCCGGTGGTCAGGCAGCCAGGGCCCTGGCCAGGAGCTCCCGGGACTGGGCATTCAGCCGGGCACTGCCCTCCCGCCAGAGCTCCTCCTCCACCTCGCCCAGCCTCTTCCCCTCCAGGAAGACCGGTATGTAGCAGGAGGTGGAGGCGATGAGGAATATGGCCACCGTCTCGTCCCCCTTCAGCTCTTTCCCCAGGAGCCCGGCCTTGAAGTGGACGAAGGGGAGGACCTCCTTGGGCAGCGCCTTAACGGCCTTGACGTCCAAAAGAGCGGCCACAAATTCTTCCATGGCAGGCTCAATACATACCATTCCCCATAAATCTATCCATTTAAAAAAAGATTTAAGTACTTGATGCCTCCAGAAACCTTAGGAAAGCCTTGGAGGGCGGTGAGATTGAAGATAGCAGGGAAGAGCCTGGTAGGGAGGAGCGTGGTGAGCGACCGGGGGACGGTGATAGGCAGGCTTACGGACCTATCTCTCGAGACATCCGCCGGGAAGGTGACGCTCCTTGTCATAAGGCCTGATAGGGGGATCGATACCCGGTACTTCAAGCTGAATGAGAAGGGCGAGATCCTCATCCCCTACGCCGCCGTCAAGGCGGTGAAGGACGTCCTCATAGTCAACGAGGGTGGCATCCCCAGGGCCTAGGCCCAAGTCCTGTTCCCTTCCAGGGCCTCCATCTCGTGCCCCTCTTCGTCTGCGACCTCCCCACCCCCCCGAACATTGGCCGGCTTCTCAATCCAGTCCTAACGCAGGAGAAGAAAGCAACCAGAACTAAGCTATCCAGAAACGGGGGGTTTCACTCGATGAGGACGGCGTTTATATTCCCGTCCTGCCCGGGGCGGGAGGTGACTCTGACCTTCCCGAGCTCCGTATTGACTACGGCCCCCTTTGTGACTATGTTCCTTCTCACGAAGTGGGGGTTGGCGCTGTTCTCCACCACCGTCAGGATCTTTACCAGCTTGGTCTCCTTCGTCTTGGGGTTGATCACGTTGGCATTCTGGGCCGTGAGGAGCCTTACCTTGGAATTGCCGCCCCGCACCCTGATCCTCTTGGCCTTCCTCTCTCCAAGCCCCGTCTCCACCTGCTCCCTCCCCATCTCGTGCTTCCGCTTCCCCCGGTGGGCCTTGATCCTGCCACCGGTGATCTTCCGCTTGGAGCCGCCCTGCCAGAGTGCCATGCCGTTGAATCTCCCTCTCTATATAAAAGCTTTGCCGTAGACCTCTTCCAGGATGGCACGTCCCCCCTTCCCCAGGAGGGCATCCCCTACCCTCTCCCCAACGGCTTCTGCCTCCTCGGGCCTCCCGGTGCCTTCGGCGTATATGCGCCTCCTCCCATCGGGGGAGAGGAGGGCGCCCTTGAGCCTCAGTTCACCGTCCAGGAACGTCAGGACACCGAGGGGTGCCTGGCAGCCGCCCCCCATCCTCCTGAGAAGGGCCCTCTCGGCCGCAGTGGCGTTCCTCGCCTTAGGGTCGTCCAGCGTCTTTAGATACCTGTTCCCTGGGAAGTCCCTCCTGGCGACCACGGCCATGGCCCCCTGCCCCGCGGCTGGGAAGAAGGGTTCGGCCGGTAAAATCTGGGTTATATGCTCCTGGAGGCCGAGCCTCTTCAGCCCGGCTACCGCCACGATGATGGCATCGTACTCGCCAGCCCGGACCTTCCTTATCCGGGTGTCGACATTACCCCTCAGGTCCAGGAATCGGAGGTCGGGGCGATAGTTGCTGAGGAGCGCCCTCCTCAGGAGGCTGCTCGTCCCCATAAAGGCCCCCTTCGGCAGCTCGTCGATGGTGAGGCCCTCCCGGGAGATGAGGGCGGCCCTCACATCCTCCCTCTCCGGGATGGCCACTATATCCAGCTCCGGGGGAATCTCCGTGGGAACGTCCTTGAGGCTGTGGACCGCCATATCCACGTCGCCCCTGATGAGGGCCTCGTCTATCTCCTTGACGAATAGCCCTTTGTCCCCTATCTTGGCCAGGGGGGCGTCCAGGATCTTGTCCCCCTTCGTCTTTATGATGACCTCCTGGAACTCCAGCTCCGGGAATCTCACCCTGAGCATACCGGCTATGATCCTCGTCTGGGCCAAGGCGAGCTTGGAGCCCCTCGTCCCTATCCTGAGGATCATCGCCGGAGCCCCCGCAGGACCTCTTCCGCCGCCTCCAGGGTCGAGGCCACTTCCCCCTGGCCGTGGGCCGAGGAGAGGAAGTTGCACTCGTACTGGGAAGGAGGTAGGAAGATCCCTTTTGCCAGCAACCCCTTCTGGAACCTGAGGAAGAGCTCCCTGTCAGCCCTCAGAGCAGTGCGGTAGTCAGAGACCTCCCCCTGGGTGAAGTAGATCTGGAACATGGAGGCCACCCCATAGGTGCGGGTCTTGAACCCCAGGTTCTGGGCCATCTCCTGGAGCCCCTCCCTCAGGCTCTTGGCCAGGGTCTCGAGCCTCTTGTACACACTGCCGTCCTCCAGCTCCCCCAGGGCGGCGAGCCCGGCGGCCATGGAGAGGGGATTGCCATTGAAAGTACCGGCCTGGTAGACCGGGCCCAGGGGCGAGAGGTGCCCCATCACCTCCCTCCCGGCTGCTATGGCCCCTATGGGGAGCCCGCCCCCCAGGATCTTCCCCAGGGTGGTTATATCGGGCTTGACTCCGTAGTAACCCTGGGCCCCCCCGAGGCCCAGGCGGTAGCCCGTTATCACCTCGTCGAAGATGAGCATCGTGCCCTTCTCCTCCGTCACCTCCCGGACTTGCTCCAGGTAATCCTCCTTCGGGAGGATGCACCCCGCGTTCCCTATCACCGGCTCCATGATCACGGCGGCCACTTCCTCCGTCACTGCCTCCTCGAGGGCCTCGGGGTCGTTGAAGGGGA
>JBBSVP010000233.1:0-3463 GCA_038046745.1 Candidatus Hydrothermarchaeota archaeon | reverse complement strand
TGAGGATGTCGAGGTCCTAGACGATATGTTGACCGCCTTGGTTAATCTGCTAGTTGAGAAGGGCATCTTGACTCACCAGGAGTTTGAAGAGAAGGTCAAACGGAGGATCGAAGAATCCAGAAGCCTGACCCGCTTCAAGGACTTGAAGGACTGAGGTCGATATTTATACCTTTTGTATATCGGCTTGCACAAAAGTGATTTAAAACTCTCTAGGGTTCCATCCGCCAAGTGATTTAAAGAAGAATATAAGAGCCAGCATGGTCATAAAGAATTAGGCGACATTAATTGGAGGTGAAATATGTTTTGGTCTTTAGACCCCTTTGGAACAGTAAAAGGCGTAATCGAGTCTTGGCAACCGAAGGGATGCACCACCGAGAAGGATTTTGAGCAATCCTTATTAAAAGAACTCCAGAAGAAATTGAAGAAACAGAGAATTCAAACGCAATACGGCTTGGGACGGCAACGTATTGACATTGTTGTCGATGGCAAAGTACCTATTGAGCTGAAGAAAGACTTAAAACGTACATCGGCTTTGCAGCGGGCCGTTGGGCAATTGGAGCAGTACCTCCAAGATTGGGATCATTTATTCCTTGTTCTTTGCGGTGATATTGAGCCCGATCTTCTAAAGACCCTAGAAAAGTATGCTGGGGGCAAGGAGGATGACTTGGAGGCCTTACTATCGTCTTTGCCTTTTGGGACGGAGAAAATTATTATAATGGTTAAAAGGTAGATTTTTTATGTCCCTTTATTTTTATCGCAGGGAACGGCAGTACATTCTCTACAACAATTAATGCCCTTCTCAATAGCACATAGAAATATGGGGCAGTCACATGTATCCATGTGGGATTTTGATCGGCAACCTTCACAAGACTTGTCAGCATAGCTAGGACAGGCACTACAATCAATACCGCAATATCCGATTAAAGACACGCCTGACATCTTTTTCTATCCAAAGAAAAATAACATCATACTCCTTAAGTTAACAGTACCCGCATATAGCAAAATATATATCCTCCCGTATTATATCTCTCCTAAGAACGGCACTGGGGGTGCACTATGGTATATCCTATCCTGAGCAATGCCATGGAGGAAGCCGTGGCTAGTACTGTTCGCTTCTTCCCGAAGCTTGTAGCTGCGCTCATAGTACTTGTAATAGGCCTCTATATAGGGAGGTTCCTGGGGAGGATTGTGGCCCAGGCGATGGAGAAGGTGGGCCTGGACGAACTCCTCAAGAAGACCGCCCTGGGCGAGTACGTAGAGAGGAGCGGGGTGGCTGTCGGAAGCCTCTTTGACCTGGTTGTCCGGTGGTTCATATACCTGGTCGTCATCATGGCCTCGGTGAATATCATCCAGATAGACTACCTCACCTCCTTCCTCAAGGACGCCCTCCTCTATATCCCGAACCTGGTGGCAGGGCTCCTCATCCTGGTGGTGGGCCTCATCTTCGTGGACTTCGTCGTCGACTTCCTGAAGAAGTCCACCAGGGAGCTGGAGGTGGAGTACATCAACGCCGTGGGCTTCGTCTTGAGGGTCTTCCTCTACTTCATCATCGTAGTCACGGCCCTTGATCAACTCAAGGTAAAGACCACCATCATATACACCATAGTAACTCCCATCTCCTATGGCATCGCTATAGGGACGGGCATCGCCATAGGGCTCGCCCTGGGGCTTGGGCTCAAGGACGTGGTGGCCAAGTACGCGGAGGCGAGGCTCTTCAAGAAGTAATATTCTTTGTAGTCATTACTCTTGGGGCCGTATCTTGGAGGAATCGCCATACAGACATACTTAGACGAGTGGGTTCTCAACAAGGCCAAGGAGAGCAAGAGGCGGGAGGCCCAAGGCTCCGAGGCCAGACCGGCGCGGCTGGTGAGGCTCAAGCCAGCCGGTTTTCCCCTCCGGGACATGCACCGGAGCTACCCCATCAACATCAACGATGAGAAGCTCTTCGAGATCTATGCCAAGGAGCAGTGGATAGGGGCCACCGTTGCCAACGGCGACTACCTCTTCGACCAGCGCATAATACCGGACTTTGCCTTCCAAGTGGTCAAGGTCCTCCCTGCCGGGCCTGTGATGATCACCGAGAACACCGTCATCGGCTTCATGAAGGCGGAGATGGAGAGGCTCGGGCGGGTAGATGCCGGGATAGGGTTCGGGGAGATTGTGGGCCACGAGCACGTGAAGCGTAAGTGCAAGGTGGTGATAAGGTACCTCAAGGACCCCAAGGCCTTTGGGGAGTGGGCCCCCAGGAACATCCTCTTCTTCGGCCCTCCCGGCACTGGGAAGACCATGGCAGCCAAGGCCCTGGCCAACGAGACCAGCTCCGCCCTCTTCCTGGCGAGGGCCACGGAGCTCATCGGCGAGTATGTGGGCGACGGCTCCAAG
The DNA here is from genome assembly GCA_038046745.1 of Candidatus Hydrothermarchaeota archaeon. Taxonomy (GTDB): domain Archaea; phylum Hydrothermarchaeota; class Hydrothermarchaeia; order Hydrothermarchaeales; family JACQPM01; genus JACQPM01. The sequence continues at coordinate 1,081 of JBBSVP010000233.1, read as the reverse complement.
AAGATCCATGAGCTCTTCCGGGCCGCTCAGGACTCCGCCCCGGCGGTGGTCTTCATAGACGAGCTCGATGCCATAGGCCTCGACAGGAGCTACCAGGCAGTCAGGGGGGATGTGGCCGAGGTGGTCAATGCCCTCCTGGCGGAGCTGGAAGGGATACACGAGAACAGGGGCGTGGTGACCATAGCGGCTACGAACAATCCAGGCATGCTCGATGGTGCGCTGAGGTCCAGGTTCGAGGAGGAGATCGAGTTCAAGCTCCCCACAGAGGGGGAGAGGCTCCAGATCCTGGAGGGCTACGCCCGGAGGTTCCCCATGAAGGTCGGGGTGGACCTCAGGGAGTATGTCAAGAGGACCGAGGGCTTCTCTGGTAGGGACCTGAAGGAGAAGCTCCTCAAGCCCGCCCTCCACAAGGCCCTTCTGGAAGACGCCACAGAGGTCTCCCAGGTTCACCTGGAAACGGCCCTCAAGGGGATACCCGGGAAGCCCAGGCCTCCGCGGGAGATGTTCTCATAGCCTTATGGAAGGGGTGAGGGAACGGATCTTGGGTGCCCTAGGGAAGGGGCCCATGGTGGGGAAGGAGCTCTATGCCCTCATGGGGATGGAGATACTGGACCTCTGGCGCAGCTGCCACCTCCTGGAAGAGGTCAGGACTGAGATCGTTGGAAAGAAATATCTGCGGTTCGATAAGGCCATCGAAGGTTATGCCAGGCTCTCGCCATCGATTCAGAGGGAGTTCACCACTTACACGGTAATGGGGCTGGCCAGGGAGGAGGCGCGCGTCCTGGCCAGGGCCAGGGAGCTGAGGAAGGAGATCGAGGAGATAAGCAGGGCCAAGATGGAGATGGCCAGGGGCGTCGTGGAGGAGGTGATCCACCGCCTGGGGGATCTTGGGCCAGAGGTGGAAGCCAGGGCCTGCTTCATCATAGGCGGCGATGTCCCTCTGGGCATGGCCCATTCGGACCCGAGGCCAGAGAGGTCCACGGGAGAGCTGGTAGTAGGCTCTGACCTCGATATCCTGGTCATAACCTCCGATCTGAGGGAGGAGGCCGTCAGGAGGCTGGACGAGGAGATCTACGACCAG
>JBBSVP010000232.1:0-2344 GCA_038046745.1 Candidatus Hydrothermarchaeota archaeon | reverse complement strand
CCATGTACGACCATAAGCCCGGGCTCATATAAAAACTTCCCCAAAGATTTATATCCAGAGCTGGAGATGCTAGAGGGTGGAAGGCGCCAAGGCGGAGCTGGAGCTGGAGTTCGACTCCGAGGAGGAGGCGAGGGCGATCTTCGGGGCCCTTGAGCCTGAGATGGCCTCTGCCCCATCCGACAGGACCGGGGCGCGCCTGGGCCTGGAAGGTAGGAAGATACTCATCTCCATCGAGGGCGCCAGCGGACCTTCCTTCCGGGCGGCGCTGGGCGCCTACCTGAGATGGGCGAAAGTAGCGAAGACGGTACTCTCATAGGAGGTTCGAGATGGAACAGATACCCCCCCAGATACAGCACCAGCTGGCCCAGTTCCAGCAGATCCAGCAGCAGGTCCAGGCTTTGGCCTCTCAGAGGCTCCAGATGGAACTCCAGTTGAAGGAGATGGAGAAGGCGGCGGAGGAGCTGGAGAAGCTCGCCCCTGAGGCTGAGGTCTACAAGAGCATAGGCTCCATCCTCATCAGGAGTGAGAAGGCAAGCTTGGCCGCGGAGTTGAAGGAGAAACAGGAGACCATGGACCTGAGGATGAAGACCATCCAGAGGCAGGAGGAGAAGTTCCAGGCCCGGCTGAAGGAGATGCAGGCGAAGATCCAGGAGGCCCTGAAGGCTGGTAGAGGTGGGGGAAGCCCGGCTGAGTGATATAGGGCGCCTCGCAGAGCATCTGCGGGGGCTTGAAGGGCGGATAATCATCCTCTTCCACGCCAACGCGGACCTGGATGCAGTATGCAGCGGCATAGCGCTGATGGAGGCCATCAGGTCTATAAACCCAGGTCTCAACCCTATCCTGGGAGCCCCCGGGGGAGTATCCAAGGCCGCCAGGAGGGCCATGGATCATTTCGGGACAACTGCCGAGGCCAGCCCTGTCCTGGATGCGGATCTGATAATCCTGGTGGACACGGTGAACCTCGCCCAGCTTGGTCCCCTGGCCGAGGGGGTCAGGCGGAGCGGGGCGCGGAAGGCCGTGATAGATCACCACGCCCCCCAGGGGGAGACCAAGGCTATCGCTGACTTCTATCTCGTCGATGAAGGCGCGGCGTCCAGCGTGGAGGTCGTCTATACATTCATCGAGGGCACGGGGGTCGAGGTAACGCCCGGTGCGGCGACGGCCATGGTTCTTGGGATACTGGCCGAGACCGGGCGCCTGAGGTTCGCTACCCCATGCACCATAAAGGCCCTGGCCTCCCTCCTAGATAGGGGGGCGGACTACTCCAAGGCCCTGGAGCTCCTGGAAGAGGAAGAGGATCGCTCCAGGAAGCTCGCCCACCTCAAGGCCGCCCAGCGGATGGAACTCCATCGATTGGGGGCGTGGCTCATAGCCACAGCCGAGGTCGGCTCCTTCACCGCCTCCGCCGCAGGTGCGCTGGTCCACCTGGTGGCCGACTGCGCCTTTGTCGCCTCAGGGAAGGGCGGTAAGGTCCAGGTCTCGGCAAGGGCATCAGCCCAGTTCCTCAGGGCCCCGGGGGCGAGCATGGCAGAGATCATGGAGAGGGTGGGCGAGGTCCTGGGGGGCGGCGGCGGGCACGCCGCCGCTGCGGCTGCCAGAGGGCCCGGCGGCGACCCAAAGGCAGTCCTAGAAAAGTGTCTGGAGATACTACGGGACCGGATCAGGACCTGAGGGACCTCGCCACCTTCTCGAACCGCGTCAGCCCCTCCTCCAGCTCCCCCTCCTCGATGGTCAGGGGCGGGATGAACCTTATGGCCGAAGACCCGGCGCCCAGGAGGACGAGGCCCTCCCCGAAGCATCCCTTGAGGATACTATCCCGCAGCTCCCGGTCCCCCTCCCGGGTACCTTTGTCCTTTATCACCTCGATCCCTATGAAGAGCCCCTTCCCCCGGACGTGGTCCAGGAACTCTATGTCCCCGGCCATCTCCCCCAGCCTTGCCATGGCCTCCGATCCCATCTTCTCCGCCCTCCTCATGAGCCCCCTCTCCTCGATTATGTCCAGTACCGCAAGCCCGGCGGCGGAGGCCAAGAGATTGCCGCCGAAGGTATTGGCGTGGGTGCCGGGCTCCCAGCGGAAGACCTCCTCGCTGGCCCGGGTCGCCCCCAAGGGTAGGCCCCCCCCCAGGGCCTTGGCCAGGCAGACGATATCGGGCCTCACCCCCCAGTGCTCCATCCCCAGGAATCGGCCCGTCCTCCCCATCCCCACCTGGACCTCGTCGTCCACGAGCAGCATCCCGTGGACCTTGCAGAGCCTCTTCACCGTCTTATGGAACTCAGGAGGTGGAACGATGATCCCGCCTTCCCCCTGGATGGGCTCCGTAACCACCGCGGCCACCTCCTCGGG
>JBBSVP010000231.1:0-5139 GCA_038046745.1 Candidatus Hydrothermarchaeota archaeon | reverse complement strand
ACGGGGAGCTCTACTACGTCACCATGAAGGGCTTCAAGAAGGAGATGCTGCCCTATGAGAATTTATTGAAGCCAGAGGAGATCTGGCACCTGGTCAACTACATGCACACGTTCGGTTGAGGGTTGCCACCGTATCGGAAGGGTCTATACCTATTATTCCCCGCGTACTCTTCTAAGACTTCCCAGGCCCTCTCCAGCAGCCCGTCGCCCTTGGCCACCAGGAAGAAGGCGATCCTGTTGTCCGAGAGGCACAGGACCTCCTTCGCACCCGTGCGTCCTCTCACCTTCTGCCCGATCCGGGCTAGATAGGCCGTCCTCTCCACCGGTGGGAGGTGCTGGTAGACCAGGATCAAGGAGTTGGGACCCATCCGGCCGTACAACAGGCCCAGCTCCTCATACCTGAGGTACTTGTGCCCCGTCCCACTCCGCATACTCCCGATCTCGAGCCCGTTGTCGGGATCTATCAGTATCACCGCCCTCTGGAGGGTTGATGGGTCTATGCCGTCGAAGTACCTCTCCCTCTCCGCGTCTGTGAAGTGCTTGCCGTCCCTGTAGGGGCAGTACTTTATCTGCCCGTAATTGGACATGAAGGAGCGGAGCTTCCTTATATCCCGGGCAGACCCCTCCACGCAGCCCTTGAGGAAATCCTCCAGGTCCTTCCGCCTCTTCCCATCGTAATATGTCAGGGAGCCATCTCTAGACTTATCGTCCCCCGTGAGCATCGGGACGAAGGTGAACCGCTCCAGGCCTTCCAACCTCTCCATCAGCGTCAGGACCAGGTCGTACTTGAAGAAGTCGTTCCTGTCGCCGAAGTACTGGTTCTTCATTACATCTCCAACTTCCCCAGCTGCCCCATGACCTCGAGCCGGATCTCGTCGGCCGACGGCAGGTCCCTCACGAGCTTCCCGTCCCTGATGAGGGGCTTCAGGAGCGATTCCATGGGCCCGCCGCAGGAGCAGGTCATCTTCCCTGCCTCCTTCGTGGGGACGACCTTGTGCTTGTGGCACCGGGTGCAGCGGTAGACCTCCTTCTTCCCGCCCAGCTTCCCCCTCTTGGCGCAGGGCCTGCCTTCCATCTCGATGATGTCCATGGCGAAGTCCACGGTCTTGGCGCTGCTTATGGAGGTGCCTATCCCGAAGCCGTCCACGTTGTCCAGCTCCTTTATGGCCTCCTCGTCCACGCCGCCCGAGACGATGATCTTGACGTTTTTGAAGCCCCTGATGTCCAGCTCCCACCTGACCTCCTCAGCTATGCGCCGCATCTTCCCGCGCCGGGAGCCCGGCGTATCGAGGCGGACGCCCTGGAGGCCCTTCACCGCCTCCGCAGCCATCACCGACTCTATCTTCTCATCATAATACGTATCCACCAGGGCCACCCTCGGGACCTTCTTGTCTACGACCTCGTCGAAGTACTGCCAGGCCTTGACCTGGTCCCCCACCGTTATGATCAGGGCGTGGGGCATCGTCCCCACCGCCTCGCGGCCTATGAGCTTCTCTGCGGCCACCCCGGAGAAGCCCTCGACCCCCCCGATGTAGGCGGCCCTGTCGATCATGGGCGCGATGGCGGGGTGCATCCTCCTTATCCCGAAGCTCAGGATGCTCTTCCCCCCTGCCAGCTTCCTCAGGCGGGCGGCCTTGGTCGTTATCCCCGAGGCCTGGCAGAGGAGGCCCAGGAGCGGGGTCTCGAACTCGCAGAACTCCCTGTAATTACCCTCCACCCGCATCACCGGCTCCACGGGATAGAAGGCGGACCCCTCCGGCATGCAGTCTATGTCGACCTTGTACCCATCCATGAGGGCCGCCACCTCCTCGACCCCCGAGAGGACACCCCAGGGGTAGTGGTTGGGGAGGGCGCTTGCCGTCACCTCGGCAACCACCCGCCTGTTTATATCCTTCTTCTGGAGGACCTCCTTCGTCCTCAGAAAATATACGTCGGTGGTCTTCCCGGCCTTTATCTCCTCGGGCGTGGCGATGTGGAACTTGGGTCTCATCCCATCCTCCTCACGATCTCCTCGGCCATGGTGGTGGTCGAGGCCTTCCCCCCCAGGTCGTAGGTCACGACCTTCCCCTCCTTCAAGACGGCCCTCACGGCGGCTTCGATCCTCTCCGCGCTCTTGACTTCTCCCAGGTGGCGGAGCATCATGCACGATGAGAGGATCATGGCAGTGGGGTTCATCTTATTCTGGCCTGCGTACTTGGGGGCCGAGCCGTGGACCGGCTCGAAGACCGCCACCTCCTCCCCTATGTTGGCGCTGGGGGCCACGCCGAGGCCCCCCACGAGGCCGGCGCAGAGGTCCGAGAGGATGTCCCCGAAGAGGTTTGTGGTCACGATGAGGTCGTACTCCTCGGGCTTGAGGACGAGCTGCATGGCCATATTATCAACGATGCGGTCCTCGAAACGGATCTGCGGGTACTCCTTGGCTATCCGCTGGGCGCACTCCAGGAACAATCCGCTGGTGGCCTTCAGGATATTGGCCTTGTGGACGGCCGTGACCTTCTTTCTCCCCTCCCTCCGGGCGTACTCGAAGGCGAACCTCACGATCCTCTCCGAGGCCTTCCTCGTCACGATGCTTATCGTCTCGGCGGCGTTGTGCTCCGGGTCCACGAAGTGCTCGACGCCTGAGTAGAGCTCCTCCGTGTTCTCCCTTACTATGACCAGATCCACACCTTTGTACCGGGAGGGCACCCCCTCGAAGGACCTGGCAGGCCTCACGTTGGCGTAGAGGTTGAGGGCCTGCCTCAGCCCCACGTTCACGGACCTGAAGCCTGTGCCCACGGGAGTAGTTATGGGCCCCTTCAGCCCTATCCTGTTCCTCCGGAGGGAGTCCAGGACGGGCTCCGGGAGGGGGGTCCCGAACTCCTTCAGGGCCGCCTCCCCGGTCTGGACTTCCTCGAAAGCGAACTCCAGACCCGTGGCCCTGAGGACCAGGAGGGTGGCGGCTGTCACCTCGGGCCCTATTCCGTCGCCGGGGATGAGGGTGATCTTATAAGCCATGGTCACTCCAGCTTGAAGTCTCCGTACCTCTTTATATGGGCTGCGAGGCCCCCGTCGGCCAGGATCCTGGTCATGACCCTTGGCAGGGGGGCGAAGCGGAGCTCGATCCCCTTGGTGATGTCCCTCACGACGCCTCCCTCCAGGTCCACCTCCAGCTCGTCCTTCTCGTCTATCTGGTCCGTATCGCAGACGACGGCCGGGAGGCCCACGTTGATGCAGTTCCTGAAGAAGATCCTGGCAAAGGACTTGGCAAGGACCGCTGAGACTCCGCTCATCTCTATTATGATGGGGGCGTGCTCCCGGCTGGAGCCGAGGCCGAAGTTCCTGCCCCCCACCACGAAATCCCCGGGCCTGACCCCCGGGGCGAAGTCCTGCCGGGCGTCCTCCAGGACGTGCTTCGCCAGCTCGTTGAGGTCGGACCTGAGGTGGTAGTACCTCCCTGGGGCTATATGGTCTGTGCTTATGCCGTCGCCGAACTTCCAGGCCTTCCCCTTCAGCATCAGAGGACCTCCCTCGGGTCCGTCAGCTTTCCATCGATGGCGCTGGCGGCGGCCATGGCAGGGGAGCCGAGATAGACGAAGCTGTTGGGGTTGCCCATCCTGCCCTTGAAATTCCTGTTCTGGGTCGAGAGGCAGTGCTCCCCGTCACCCAGGATCCCGCCGTGGACCCCCGGGCATGCCCCGCACCCAGGGCTGCTGACGACCCCGCCAGCCTCGATGAAGGTCTGGAGGAGGCCCTCCTCCAGGGCCTTCACATAGACCTCCTTGGAGGCGGGGGTTACGATGAGCCTGGTCCTGGGATGGACCCTCTTCCCCTCCAGTATGCAGGCCGCTATGCGGAGGTCCTCGATCCTCCCGTTGGTGCAGGTCCCGATATAGACCTGGTCGAGCTTCACATCCTTGCAATCCGGGTGGCCTATGGGCCGGGTGTTGTCCACGGCGTGGGGGAGGGCGACGGTGGGCTCCAGCTTGGAGGCGTCGATCTGGTAGACCTTCTCGTACTCCGCGTCCTTGTCAGGCTTTATCTCCTTGTAGCCGTCGCCCCTATCATGCTCCTCCATATACCTCTTGGTCTCTTTGTCCGAGGCTATTATACCGAACTTGGCCCCTGCCTCCACCACCATGTTCGTCATGCAGAGGCGTTCGTGCATCGGGAGGGCCTCGATGGCCTTCCCGCCGAATTCCATGGCCTTGTAGGTGGCCCCGTCAGCGCCGATCATACCAATGATATGGAGGATGAGGTCCTTGGCATAGACACCAGCCGGGAATTTGCCCTTCACCTCGAACCGGAGGGTCTCAGGAACCCTGAGCCACGTCCGCCAGAGCCCCATGGCCACGGCCACATCCGTGGAGCCCATCCCGGTGGCAAGGGCGCCGAAGGCCCCCCCCTGGCAGGTGTGGGAGTCCGCCCCCACCACGATATCCCCGGGATTTACGTAGCGCTCCGAGGCTATCTGGTGGCTTATCCCCTCCCCGATGCCGGAGTATACGCAGCCCGTCTCCTCGGCGAAGGACCTCAGGAGGACCTGGTCAGTGGCCAGCTCCTTCCTGGGCGCCGGGGAGGCGTGGTCCACGAAGATGATAATTTTAGCGGGATTGGCCAGGGACCGGAGCCCCATCTCCTTGAACTGTCTTACGGTGAGAGGTCCTGTGCCGTCTTGGACATAGGCCAGGTCAACCTTCGCAAGGGCGATCTCCCCTGCCCGGACCACCCGCCCGGCGTGCTCCCCTATGATCCTCTCGGCCATGGTCTTCCCCATTCCGCCCTGCCTCCTCGTTCAGTGAGAGATGGACCCCGTGCCTTATATTATTTACCTATCAACAAGCCGGACGGAGCGGGGAGATCAGATAAAAAGTTTTAAAAAAAAGAAAAGACCTCAGCCCAGGCAGTACATGGACTTCCCATGGCAGGTCGGATTCACAACAGGCTTGGCGCCATGGAACTCCTTGGTGGGACAGGTCTTGCTCACTGTACACCTGTAAAGGATCGACCTCATATCCATCTCCCTCCTTTTTCAGTAGGTCTGAAAGCCTACTGTTTAATATATAGGCGTTCCTTCTTTAAATTTTTTTCGGAGAAAGTCACGTCTTGGTGAGCGTGAAGGAGCCAGTTATGGGGGTGCACTGTCCCGTCAGTTCCGGGCATC
>JBBSVP010000230.1:0-7172 GCA_038046745.1 Candidatus Hydrothermarchaeota archaeon | reverse complement strand
TGAGGTCTGAGAGCTGAGTATTATGTCTGTCAAGTTGAAGCAGGCCCCCCTGAGGACCTGGAGCTGGAGGGTGTCCTTGATGGTGTAGTTGTTGTCGGCCACGTTCTTCCGCCAGACCTCCACCGTCACATCCCCCGCCTCGCTGGGCAGTACGGCGCCTTCTGTGGCGACGTATATCTTGCCGGGGGTGCCTATCCTGGCAAGGACCCTGAGGCGGTAGTTGGCATCGGAGCTGGTGACATTCGTGCTGGTGGTGGTGCCGAGGTTATAATTCGCCGACTGGAAGGCGGCGTATATCACATCGGCGGCACCCACCGTCATGTTCTCGTAGACGCTGGGCATGGGGTAGGGGTCCAGGATCGTGCTCATGCTGTAGGTCAGAGTCCCCCGGCTGGCGTTGTCCAGGATGAGCTTGAGTTGTGTCAGGCCGTTGACGGCATCCGCCTTCCCCTGGGCGTTGGCCCTGGCAGTGAGCTGGTCGAGCATGAAGTCCAGGGTATTGTCGGAGGAGCCCCAGTAGGTGGAGAAGTTGCCCAGCTTTGTGGTGACGCCGCTGATGCTGTTCCACTGGATACCGGTGGGATAGTCCGTTATTATGGTCCCTTTCCCGCCGTGGCTCGTCACGCCCACCATGGCAAGGAGGAGGGTGGTGAGGGCATCGGCTTCGTCCTGGGTCTCCACGAAGTTCTTCACCAGGATATTGGGGAAGACGGTCATGTTCCTGGCCTCGCTTCCGATGGCTATTACGTTGCCTGTGGAGATGATATCGGTGGTGCTGGAGGGTGCGCCACGGGCGAGATTCACGGCCATCACCCCTGTCTCTGGGTCCTCCACCAGGTAGCTGTAGTCCAGGTAGCTGGGGACGATCCACTGGAGGGTGGTGTTCAGGTCCGTCACGTTGGTCGACCTGGTGTCGCCCCTTATCTCCATGATCCTGAGGGTATCGTGGGCCATGCGCTCCTTCCCCAGGATGCCCTGTTGCAGGTAGAGGCTCCCCCCACCCCCTATATGGGAGATTGCCCCCAGGGCCAGGAAGAGGGGGATGAGGGCCAGAACCGCGTCCATGGTGAAGATGAAGCCCTTGCTCACCTCCCCACCTCCAGCCGCAGGCGCACGGCCTGAGGCTCGTTCAGGGCGGCGTACTCCGTCACGTCGCTCTGGGGGATGCTGAGGGGGGCCTTCAGGACATAGAAGTCGGCGCCGTTGACGTTGGGGGACCCTGTGGCCCTTATGTAGACGTAGTTAGTCCCCACGACGAGGGTGAAGTCCGAGCCCATGTTCCTGGTCCCCCACTCCTTCCCGCTGTTCCCGAAGGACGAGGAGAAGAGGTCCTCCTTGGGGCTGTCGAGGTTGGAGCACTTGTCGCAGCAGTCCACCTGGGCCGCCCTGTGGGCGTACTCAGCGTTCACCCCCCCGTCGCTGGCGTACCCCAGCCAGTAGTTGAAGTTCGCGAGCTCGTCGTCCTTTATGGTGAAGGCCATCTCGTAGATGAACTGGTTGGCGGAGCAGGTGGTGCAGCACCGCTCCGAGGACTCCTTGTCCCCGTGGGCTATCTGATGGGTCTCTCCCAGGACGTTGAGGACGTAATAGAGGAGGTTCCTCTCCACCACCGCCAGGTCCGTGACGTCGGTCTTGGTCCCGTTGCAGACTGTTATGTTCAGGGTGACACCCTCCAGCCCCCTGATGGTGAGGTTGTAGTAGGGGTACCGGTTGTTCAGGAGCTGGTTGACGTGGGTGACGTTCAGGATCGCCATCTTGGTCTCGTCGATGAGGATGGAGACGGTGTAGTTCTTTGTGGGGTCGTAATAGGCGATGCCTGGGACCGTGGGAGGGTTGGTGGAGTTCCAGTTGACGGGCACCCCGGAGGTCTTCGCCAGGGCATCGGCAGCATCGTTGGCAGCCCTCTGGATGGAGTAGCCCACGGCGTACTCCTGGACCTGCGTCACGACGCCGCCCATGGCGTTGGCCGAGATCCCCAGGACTATGGTCAGGGGGATGAGGGCCAGGAGGAGGTCAAGGGTGAAGAGCTGAGCCCGGGATGGCATGCGTATCTATTGGTGCCGGTGGATTTATACCTTTCCACCAACTACTCCAAGGCCCTCCCCTCGGGGTCTATCTCCCCCCTCCTGATCCGCGTGGCCGATATGGGCCTGCCGTCCTCCGCCAGGACCCTGGGAACGACGATGAGCTCCAAGGGCTGATGCCCGCTCTTGCGACGGAGGGCGTTGATCTCCTCCCCCCTCCGCCTCGTCTCTGCGGAGACCACCAGCGCCTCCAGCGACCCGTCGGTTACTGCCGGGCCGTAGGGGTCCAGGAGTTCTACCACCTCGTACCTCCCCTTGAACCTGGAGTCGAGGAATAGCCTCAGGCCCTCCTCCCTCTCCCTGTACGGGGCCACCCCCCTCTTCTCCAGCATCTCCCTGGAGGTGATGCCTATTACGACGTGCCCGCCGACCTCGAAGGCCTTCTCCAGGAGCTTTTTATGGCCCTTGTGGAGGATGTCGAAGGTCCCACCCAGGGCGACCTTCCCGAAGTGCATGGGGGGTATTTTTATAAGCGTCGATAGATAATCCCTTCTATGGGCACGGGAAGGCTGGAGAAGGCCCTGGACCACCTCTGCGCAGGTAATATACCTGTTGGTATCGTCCAGAAGCCGGAGACCATCTTCTATCTGACAGGCTTCTACCCCTCCTCCTCGGCCGTCCTCCTCCTCAGGGCCGAGCCCCTTCTACTCTTATCCCAGATGGACGGGCCCAGGTTCGGGGAGATCAAGGGCGTGAAGGCCAAGGTGGTGGAGAAGTTCGAGGGGGACCTGAAGCGGCTTGGGCCGAAGGTGGGGGCGGAGAAGGGTACCGTATCCCTGGCGTTCTACGAGAAGTACCTCAAGGGGAAGGAGGTCGTGGACCTGGACTTCCTCCAGAGGATGCGCTCCGTGAAGGATGAGAGGGAGGTGAGGGCCATAAGGCGGGCGATCAGAGTGGCTGAGGGCGCCATGGGGGAGGTCCTGGAATCCGTGAAGGCGGGGGGGGAGTCAGAGAGGTCACTGGCAGCCAGGGCGGAGTACCTGATAAAAAGGGAAGCAGAGGTGGCCTTCGAGGCCATCGTGGCCTCGGGCAGGAACTCCACCATCCCCCACCACAGGCCCACGGACAGGAGGGTGAGGGCCTGCGACGCGGTCATAGTGGACCTGGGAGCCCGGGTGGGCCACTACAACTCCGACATGACCAGGACCCACGTACCGCCCACGGGGGAGGAGCTGTACGAGATCGTCCTGGAGGCCCAGGAGGCAGGGATAAAGGAGTGCTACGCAGGGAACGCCCTGAAGAACGCGGACCTGGCGGTGCGCCGGGTGCTCAGGGAGTACGGCTACGAGGATGCTTTTCTCCATTCTACTGGCCACGGGGTGGGGCTGGAGGTCCACGAGGGCCCCAGGCTGGCCAGGGATGAGAAGGGGCGGTTCGAGGCAGGGATGGTGGTGACGGTGGAGCCAGGCGTGTACAGCAAGAGGTTCGGCGTGAGGATAGAGGACATGGTCCTGGTGGGACCCAGACCCAGGGTCCTCAGCCGGTTCAGGAAGTAGCCATGGGCAGGATAGTCTATATCGACCCGTCCCTCTCGGGGGCCAGCGGGGATATGTTCCTGGGGGCCCTCCTGGGCCTGGGGGCGGACCTGAAGAAGCTCAAGGCCGTGGCCAGGGGGGTCTCCCGGGTGAGCGGGTCCAGGGTGAGGTTGAAGACGGAGAGGGTCAAGAGGTGCGGCCTCGCGGCCCTCCTGGTGGAGGTCGAGGTGGAGGGGAAGGACAGCACCGGCATAGGGTCCATGGCCGATATACCGCCAGTCATGGAGGGGCTGGGGCTCGGGGGGGAGGCCCGGCGCTTCGTGGAGAATGCCTACAAGACCCTCATGAAAACAGAGGCCCGATCCCACGGTACGGTCCCCGAGAAGGTCCATCTGGAGGAGCTGGGCTCCACCGATACCCTCCTGGACTTCGCCGGGACGGCGGTCCTTGCTGAGGACCTGGGCCTCTTCCAGAAGGAGGTTGCCATATACTCGGGGCCGGTGGCCATGGGTAGGGGGCGGGTCAAGACCCTCGGTGGGATTATGCCTCTCCCACCGCCCGTGACCACCCAGATCCTCAAGGAATACAAGATACCGTTCCTCTTCCTGCCGGTGGAGGTGGAGCTTACGACCCCCACGGGGGCCACGTTCCTGGCGAACTTGGTTCGCAGCTTCTCAGAGCCCCCGGCCATGCGGATCGATGCCGTGGGGATGGGGGCCGGTAGCATAGACCTACCATCGACGCCCAACTCCTCAGGATCCTGGACGGCGATGCCGCGGGGCCGGGCCATTTCGTCTCTGTGCTGGAGACCAACCTGGACGACGCCACGGGGGAAGTGATGGGCTATACCATGGAGCGCCTCTACCTGGAGGGGGCCCTGGACGTCCAGATCATACCTACCGTGACCAAGAAGGGCCGTCCGGGCCATATAATGATCGTCATCTGTACCCAGGCCCTGGAGGAGAAACTGACTGGGATACTGATGGAGGAGACCGGTACCCTCGGGGTGAGAGTCGACCTGGCCCATAAGCGGGTTGCCACGGGGCGCGATGTGATGCCGGTGGAGATCGAGCTGGAGGGATACAAGGGCAGGGCGAGGGTGAAGGTAGCCAGGAATAAGAAGGGGAAGGTAGTGAACCTCAAGGCCGAGTACGAGGACGCCCGCCGGATAGCGAAAGCTACTGGACTCCCCCTCAGGACGGTCATGCGGAGGATCGAGGAGGAGGCCAGGTCCAGGCTATAATCCCTTGCGCCGTGCCGTCCTGTTTGCCACCATCGCAGCAAAAGCTCCGGCCCCGAAGCCGTTGTCGATGTTCACCGCCACAAGGCCTGGGGAGCAGCTCTGGAGGATGGAGAGGAGGGCAGCCTCCCCCTTGCCGCCCAGGCCGTAGCCGGTGGATATGGGGAGGCCCACGACCGGGATGTCCACGAGCCCCGCCACCACCGAGGGGAGGGCACCCTCCATCCCGGCGGCCACCACGATTATATCTATCCCTTCCTTCACTATCTGCCCTATGGCTGGTATGAGCCTGTGGATCCCGGCCACCCCCACGTCATAGAAGGTGTATACCCGACACCCCATCTCCTCGGCTATGATCCTCGCCTCCTCCGCCCTTCCCACATCGGAGGCGCCGGCACTCAGTATAGCAATCTTCCCGCCAGTGGCCTTGGTGGCGTATCCCTTCCTCTTCACTATCAGGACGCCCGCCTTTCCGTTCTCCTGGAGGCCGGTGCCCTTTGGGAGTCTCTTCTTCAGCCCCGCCTTGAGGCCTGTCATGCGCCCAGGGGCGATCCTCGTCATGATGCACCTCCCGGTCCTCTGGATGAATTGAGAGGCCAGTGGCAGGACCTCCTCATCGCTCTTCCCCTCGCAGAAGACGGCCTCGGGGATGCCAGTCCTGTAGTGGCGGTGGGTATCTATCTTACCCCAGTTGGAGATCCTTGCCAACTGGAAGAGGCGTATCTCCTTCTCCGCCTCCTCCAGAGAGAGCTTGCCATGTTGGAAATCTTCCAATACGTCCCTTAGAGACATAATTGTTTAATAACCAGGTGGGGTTTAAAAAGTGTGAGGTCTAAGTGGGGAGGTAGTAGTGGTTCACGCCGTTTACTGGCTCCTTCTGGAGGTGCTTGTAGAGCATGTTGTGATAGATGAACATCTTGAGGTTCTTCTCGTCCACCCGATAGCCAGCAGCCAAGACCCTCTCCACTATCTCCTTCCCGTTGAGCCTCTCCTGCTCGTTGAAGACTTCCAAGATCACTTTTATCTTGTCTGCAGTATTCCCAAACTTCTTCATTTGATTACCTGCCCTAGACTATCCTCAGGGATATTTAAAATTTCTCTAGCAACTTTGGTTATTTTGAGGAAGAATAAAAGTTTAAAGCCTATAAATTAGTTTTAAAAGGTAGATATATGTCCAGTTTATAAAAAAGTGTAGGATAATTCTCTTTCTATATACGCTACAAAATTAAAAGATCAGAGAAGTTTCCGCACATTTCCATCATGTTTCTTTGAGCTTCTTTGCCAAATATATCTTGTTTCTCCTGCCTACCTGCTCTTTTCTTATTGTGCCTCTCTTTTCTAATTCTGATAATATTTTGCTAACCTTAGTCTTTGAAAAATCTGTCTGCCTCTGGATATCTCTCTGATCTATACCATCTTTTTCTATTATCAATTTTAATATGGCTTGTTCATCTTCTTTCAGGATATCTATCTTCTCATATAGATATTTTTGCCTGTCCAGATAATCTTCAAACGATATGCCCTCTTCTCTAAGAGATCTATAGGCGTAGAAGAGCCCTATGGCCACTAGAATGAAAAGAAAGATGTAGCGCATATATCTATAGTCTCCGAAGCGTTCAAAGAATACAACGGCCTTGAACTCCCTCAACTCGGCTGGTATAGGGTCCTTCAGCTCCCAGGTGAGGATCACCCGCCTACCATCGGAGTCTACCCTGGTAGGCTTCGGTGTAACCTCCTCCTCCACGATGCCGTAGCCCTCTGGAAGATAGACCACTAGCTTGAAGCCCCGGACGTTGGCCAGGAGGGAGTGGGCGGTTGAGAGGACGTATGTATCCCCTTGGAACAAGCCCCTGCTGAAACTGGTAGGGGTCTGAGAGGACCGGAACTGGAAGTCTATGCCCCTGCTGGCGTTGGGACCGAGGGGCCTCTTCAGCTGGACGGTTATATAAGTCCTTCCGCTATGGTAGGCGGAGCTGTAGTTCAGGTCTTCTGTGGAGTCTCTGACCTTGAGGCCCTCGACACGGCCGTTGAAGGGATAGCTGAAATTCGTGAGCTCCTCCCCGTGGTTGTTGAGGAAGTCAAAATATACTTCTTTCTGGGCATTGAACTCCGTGCCCGACAGAATGATGGAGCCAGCAGCTTCTGTTACGTTCAGACCGACCTCATAGATGGAGATCTCCTGAGCGCTCCCCAGGGGGAGCAGGAGAAAGAAGAGTAGAGGGACCCACCATCTCATCGCGCTACCTCAGAACATTCTCTCCGCGGCCTCGCGGCCGGTAATGCCCTCTTTTATACCGAGGCCTCGGGCCTTCTCGGTAACCTCTACCACTTCCGCCTTTAGCATCTCCTCGAAGGTCCCCACCCCCCTCGCCC
>JBBSVP010000229.1:0-12186 GCA_038046745.1 Candidatus Hydrothermarchaeota archaeon | reverse complement strand
TCCCCGCCCGGCGATATCCTCAAGGGGAAGACCCTGGCGACCCTCTTCTACGAGCCCAGCACCAGGACCAGGATCTCCTTCGAGGCCGCCATGCAGAGGCTCGGGGGGAGGACCATAGGCTTCTCGGGGGCCGGCGCAACCTCCGTGGCCAAGGGGGAGAGCCTCACCGACACCGTCCGCACCGTGGAAAGGTATTCAGACGCCATTGCCATAAGGCACCCCAGGGATGGGGCGGCGCGCCTATCGGCAGAGGTCTCCTCGAAGCCCGTCATCAATGCCGGGGACGGGGCCAACCAGCACCCGACCCAGACCCTCCTGGACCTCTACACCATAAAGAGGGAGAAGGGCCGCCTGGACGTGGAAGTGGCCCTGGTAGGGGACCTGAAGTACGGGCGGACGGTCCACTCCCTGGCCTACGCTCTGGCCATGTTCGGGGCCCATCTGACCCTCACTTCCCCCAAGGGGCTGGAGATGCCCAGGGAAGTCATATCTGACCTCCAGAGGTTCGGTCCCAGGGTGGCCAAGGAGGACGACCTGGCCGAGGTGGCCTCGAAGGTGGATGTGCTCTACGTGACCCGGATCCAGAAGGAGCGCTTCCCGGACCCCGAGGAGTACGAGAGGGTCCGGGGGACCTACAAGATAACCTTGGAGACCCTCAGGAACGCCCGCGAGGATCTGATCATCCTCCACCCCCTCCCCAGGGTGGACGAGATCGCCCCCGAGGTCGACGGCACCAAGTACGCCAAGTACTTCGACCAGGTCTACTACGGCCTCCCCGTCCGCATGGCCATCCTGGGGCTCCTCATGGGGGCGGTATAGTGGCGGAAGAAGTGAAGGTCCGGAAGATAAAGGACGGCACCGTCATAGATCACATCACCAGCGGGGAGGCCCTCAACGTCCTCAAGATCCTGGGGATCCCCAAGGACTACCCCAAGACCCCAGTCACCGTGGCCATGAACGTCCCCTCGGCCAAGGTGGACGCCAAGGACATCGTTAAGGTGGAGGGTCGGGAGCTCAAGGCCGAGGAGGTGGACAAGATCGCCCTCATAGCCCCCAGGGCTACGATAAACATCATCAGGGGCTTCAAGGTGGTGGAGAAGAAGAAGGTCTCCATCCCCGAGACCATAGAGGGCGTCTTGAGGTGCGCCAACCCCAACTGCATCACCCACTTCGAGGAGGTGATGTCGAGGTTCGTGGTGGAGGAGCGGTCGCCCATAAAGCTCAGGTGCTACTTCTGCGAGAAGGTGATGCGGGGGGAGGAGATCGTGAGGCAGTTCTGAAAAAAGAATTTACAATAAAAACTGGAAGAAATATCGGAGTAGGATGATAAAATTTACACGGAAGATTAAGAAAAATTCTCAAAAAACTTTTTATATCGATTGATCAGATAGATTGTATCAACTTCCTCCATAGGAAGTGGTAGAAGAGGGGGCCTGTGGGGAGGGGCGTCTGGCAGGTATCTTCAGACGCCTCCTGATCCGATGATTGGCGGGAGGGAGGATGGGTGGAGAGGAAGGAGGCTCCGGAGGGCCTATGAGGCGGGATACCACTGCGGAGGATTGGAGGGCCCTGAAAGAGAAGCTCGTGCAGGTGGACGGATGGTATCCCAAGTCGGTGCAGGAGAGGCTTGTAGAGCTGTTAGAAGTTCTGCCGGAAGAGAAGGCGAGGACGGAGAAAAAACCTGACCAAAAAATTTAAATATCGGTATCTATCGATTGGCACTTGCCTATGGAGCGGAGATACTAATTCTCATTTACTCCATAGGCCCCCTCCCCATCACAGCTTTCTAGGGTAACTAGCGCTTGCCCTTGACGATCATCACCGTGCAGTGGGCATGCTCTGCCACGAACTTGGCAGTTGGGCCTATGAGGAACCTCTCCACGTTGGTGGCCCCCTTGAACCCTATGACTATCATGTCGACCTTCTCTTCCTCCGCCACCTTCACGATCTCCTCCGCCGGGTCCCCTACCCGCCCCAGAGCTTTAGCTCTCAGACCCTTCCCCTTGAGCGCCGAACCGACCCCCTCTGCCAGGATGGTGGCGTCCTGCTTGAAGTCCTCTGTGGTCCTCAGAGGGATGGCACCCTTCACCTCCTCGTTCATCTCCTCGTACATCTGCTCGTACATCTTGTACTTCCTCTCGTTGAAGACGTGGAGGAGGAGGACCTGGGCCTCATATCTCTTGGCCAGTTCTCCGGCGGCCTCGACGACGGCCCTGGCGTAGTCAGACTCGTCTACAGGGACAAGGATCTTCATCTGCGTGCCTCCTGCCCCTTATTATAAGTACGATTGGTATATATAATCCTCTACTCTATCCTTCGGCCTGGAAGGAGCATCTCCCCTTGGCGAAGTGGGAGCAGTCCCTCCAGACCTCCCGCGTCTTCCACCGCTGGGCGCAGGCGTGGTAGATGCAGCAGACGGCACAGGCGGCAGGCTCCCTCTGGCACCCGGCCTTGAGGAGCTCCGCCTCCGTGGCCTTACAGAGCATCGCCACCCTCCAGAAGCTTGAACTTGTAGCCGTAGTGTATCAGCCCAGCGGCCCCGTCCTCGCGAATCTTCCTGAAGATGGCCTCCACCTTCGTCCCTATCCGGACCTCCGAGGGGTCACAGTCCGCTATCTGGGCCGTGAGCTGCGGTCCCTCCTCCAGCCTAATGATGGCCATGACGTAAGGGACCTGGTCGCCGAAGCCCTCGGTGGCGGTGTGGATCACCGTATACGTGACCACCTCCCCTCTACCCCGGAGCTTGAACTTCTCCAGCTTCCCCAGCCTCCGGCAGCCTGGGCAGAGGCTCCTGGGCGGGAAGTATATCTTCCCACAGTTCGTGCACTTCACGCCTACCAGGTTGTACCTGGACTGCTGGTTCCTCCAGAATCGCGGTACGCTCATGGCTACCCCTTCTCCAGGATGTGGACTACGGCAGTGCCACCGGAGCCGCCCACGTTGTGGGTCAGGCCTATGTCCGCATCCACCTGCCTCTTCCCTGCTTCCCCCCGGAGCTGGAGGGTCACCTCCACAGCCTGGGCTATGCCCGTGGCCCCCACCGGGTGCCCCTTGGCCTTGAGCCCCCCCGAAGTGTTGACAGGTATCCTGCCCCCCATCTGGGTGATGCCCTCCTCCGTGGCCCTGCCTCCCGCCCCCATCTCCACGAAGCCCAGGCCCTCTATGGCCACGATCTCACCTATGGTGAAGGCGTCGTGGACCTCCGCCACCCCTATATCATTCGGACCCTTCCCAGCCCTCCTGTAGGCCTCCCGGGCCGCGTTGCTCGTGGCGTCTACCACTGGTATGGCCTTCCGATCGTGGAGGGAGAGGGCGCTGGACGCCTGCCCGGAGCCCGTTATGTATATGGGGGCGTCGGTGAACTCCCGGGCCTTCTCCTCGGAGGCCAGGATCATGCATGCGGCGCCATCTGTTATGGGGGAGCAGTCCAGAAGGCGGAGGGGGTCTGCCACCATGGGGGACTTGAGAACGTCTTCCACCGTTATGGTCGAGTGGTACTGGGCGTTGGGGTTGTTCATGGCGTTGGCGTGGTTCTTGACCGACACCATTGCCAGCTGCTCCCTCGTGGTCCCGAAGTCGTGCATGTGCTTCCGGGCCATGAGGGCGTAGAGCCCGGGGAAGGTCATCCCCAGGAAGGCCTCCCACTCCTGATTGGCGGCGGTGGCCAGCGTCTCCGTGGTATCCTCCGAGAGGATGTCGGTCATCTTCTCGACGCCGCCCACCACGACCACGTCGTGGAAGCCCGAGAGTATCGCCATGACGCCCTGCCTCAGGGCCAGACCGCCGGAGGCGCAGGCCCCCTCGAGCCTCGAGGATGGTATGGGCGTCAGGCCCGCGTGATCGGCGATGAGGGCCGAGATGTGCTCCTGGTCGATGAACCTCCCGCCCGACATGTTCCCTACGAAGATGGCCTCCAGGTCCTTGCCATCGACCCCTGCATCGACGATGGCCTTGGAGCCGGCCTCGACGAAGAGCTGGCTGAAGGAGGACTCCCAGTGCTCCCCGAACTTCGTTACCCCGACCCCCAGGACCGCGACCCTCATACCTTGATCTTCCTCCTCAACTTGATGTAAGTGGCATAGTCTATGTACTTCCCGCCTTCTATGTACCGCTCCACCGGCGGCGCCCTCCCCCTCTTCCCTTCGATGGCCTCCTTGGCCATTATGCTAAAGGAGTCGGACCCGGCACCGGAGCCGAAGGATGTGAGCAGGATCCGGTCCCCTGCCTCCGCCACGTCCAGGACCCTGGCGAGGCCCAGGGGGGATGAGCCCGAATACGTATTACCTATCCTGTCCACCAGCATGCCGTCCTTTATCTGCTCCTGCGTGAAGCCCAGGGCCTCCGCCACCGCCCTGGGGAACTTGCCGTTGGGTTGGTGGAAGACCGCGTATTTGAAATCCCCAGGCTTGAGCCCGAGCTTCTCCAGGAGGCCCTTGGTCGCGTTCTGGACGTGCTTGAAGTAGGCGGGGGAGCCGGTGAACCTGCCGCCGTGCCTCGGATAGGACTGGCCCTCCCTCCTCCAGAAGTCTGGGGTATCGGTGGTATATGAGTAGGTCCCCTCG
Organism: Candidatus Hydrothermarchaeota archaeon; assembly: GCA_038046745.1. Lineage (GTDB taxonomy): Archaea > Hydrothermarchaeota > Hydrothermarchaeia > Hydrothermarchaeales > JACQPM01 > JACQPM01. Next base: position 7,624 of record JBBSVP010000229.1, on the reverse strand, counting down.
AAATCCGCTATCGTATCCTCCATCCCGATGATATAGGCTGCCCCGCCAGCGGCAGCTGTGAACTCCAGCGCGTCTCCAGGCGCCCCCTGCGCCGTGTCGGCGCCTACGGCGAGGCCGTACTCCACCATCCCTGAGGAGACGAGGCCCATGCAGTTCTGTATGCCTGCCGTACCGGCTTTGCAGGCAAACTCGTAGTCAGCTACGGTGAGGCATGGAGTGGCCTCTATCGCCTCTGCCACCACGGTGCCCGTGGGCTTGACGGCGTAGGGATGGCTCTCAGAGCCGACGTAGATGGCCCCTATCCTCTTGGGATCTATCCTCGCCATGCGGAGGGCATTCCTGGCGGCCTCCACGGCGATGGTGGCGGCGTCCTCGTCTATGTTGGGGACGGCCTTCTCCGCCACCCTGAGGCCGTTCTTTATGCTCTCGGGGTCCTCCCCCCAGATCCTGGCTATCTCCTCCACCTTTATCCTGTACTTGGGTATGTAAGCCCCGTATCCCACAATGCCGACCATGAAACCACCACCTAAGGGGTCTTCGCCCTCAGCTCTTTTATCAGCTCCTCTACGCTCTCCAGCCTGGATAATATCACAGGTATCTTCTCCCTCTCCGCGATCTTGACCCCCAGGGGGTCCATGGCCTTGGGCCCATGGAGGACCACCAGCCCGGGCTTCATGCTGGAGACCCGGATGGCCACCAGGGGGGAGCGCCCCCCCGATACCTTGGTGAAGATGAGGGCCCTCTCCGATGTCAGGCCGTAGATGCTGATGAAGTCCTGATGGGTGAACTCCAATATCGCCTTGGGGCCGTCGATGGCGGTGTAACCGTATATCTCCTTCTCCAGGAGTTCGCCGTTGGCCACTACCTCCCCCTTCACGATCCTGCAGAACTCCGAGGCCCTCATAGGGGAATGGAACTCCCGCAGATCTAGGATCGCCCCTGTGGCCACGGTCCCTCTGGCGGCCCGCTCGTAGGCCCGCAGGACCTTGGAACCCTGATGCTCGTCCCTCCGAATCAGCGCTTCGACGATCTTCCGCACCATCCTGGCGCCAGGGGATTTCCTCCTTCCGCTCTCGTAGTCGCTTACCACCGAGGCTGAGACCTCCAGCTCCCTCGCCAGGCCCATCTGGGAGACGTCGAAGACCTCCCTCCATTTTTTTATGGTCCTGCTGGGACTGTTGGACAGCACGATCTCTCCAGCTACCCTGTTGGAGAGCTCCTCCTTGGCTCCCATGGCCACCTCCGGTCTCCCTCCTTCTAGTAGATAGGGGTATTTAAGGGTTTCGTCAAAGACGTAAGTGCACATAGACGAATGACGATGAGGTAGTTTTATTAATCGAAGGTAGAGATAGAACGGGGGCCGTGGGGTAGCCTGGTCATCCTCGTGGCTTCGGGAGTCATGGACCCCGGTTCAAATCCGGGCGGCCCCATCTGTCAGCGCTTCGGAAGAACTCCCTGCGGTCGTTCTTCCTTGCGCCGACACGCCTTCGAACCGTTCCTCGGACTTCGGCTACGCCTAGTCCTCGTCGCGGCTCGACCCACTGACCGCAGACAAAAGGGCTGGTTCAATTCCACCTGCGGGGCCTCTGCCGCCGCGGCCTGGTGGGCCTCTCGATATCTTCCTCTGCCACACGGAATCCCGACGGCGAGGGCCGGAGGCCCGGGAGCCGGTACCTTGCCAGGGGGCGATAGTACCGCTCCACCTTCATCATGTTCTCCCGGTCCCTGGGGCAGAGGATGGAGAAGGCCTTCCCCTCCCTCCCGGCCCTGCCCGTCCTGCCGATCCTGTGGACGTAGTCCTGGGGGTTCCGGGGGATGTCGTAGTTGAAGATGTGGCTCACACCCTCGATGTCCAGGCCTCGGGAGGCAACGTCCGTGGCCACGAGGATCCCTGGTTCTCCCTCCCTGAAGCCCCTTATGGCCCTCTCCCGCTGGTTCTGGGTCAGGTCGCCGTGGACCGCACAGGCCTGGAACCTGCCCTTGGAGATCTGGCGAGCCAAGTTACTTGTCATCCTCTTGGTGTTGCAGAAGATTATGGCCGAGGAAGGCTTCTCCTTCTCCAGGAGGGCGATGAGCGTCTGGAATTTCTCCGCCTGGGCGGTCTCTATGCACGCCTGCTCGATCTTGGGCTTCTCTTCCTTGTGCTCGGCAGAGAAGTATGCAGGGTTCCGCATGTGCCTCCTGCCCAGGCGCTGGACCTCCTCGGGCATGGTGGCGCTGAAGAGCATCGTCTGCCTCGATTTAGGGGTCTCCCTGATGATCGCCTCCACGTCAGGCAGGAAGCCCATGTCGAGCATCCTGTCCGCTTCGTCTATCACGAGGGTCCGGACCTTCCCCAGGCTCATGGTGCCCCTCCGGAGGTGGTCCAGGAGCCTTCCGGGCGTCCCGACGACGACCTCTGTCCTCCGCAGGGCAGAGATCTGGGCCCTCATGGACTGCCCGCCGTAGACGGGGAGAACCTCCACCCCCCTGTACTTCCCCAGGGCCCCCACCATGGCCGCAATCTGGATGGCGAGCTCCCTCGTCGGCGCCAGGATCAGGGCCTGGATGCCCCCCTTCCTCTCGAGCTTCTCCAGGATTGGGATGGCGAATGCGGCCGTCTTGCCTGAGCCCGTGGCCGAGCACCCTATCACATCCTCCCCGCCCATTGCCCTGGGGATTACCGCCCCTTGAATCGCAGTGGGCCTCTCATATCTCTGTTCCCTGACGGCCTTGAGGACCGAGGGTCCTATATTCATCTCTTCAAATCGCATTTGATCTACTCCTTTCTCTTTTAGAAGGAGCTAAAAAATAAGAATCGTAGGAAAATCCACCAAATCTTAAGATCTAACTTCTTCCAGTCTGGATTTACGTCTGAGTATTTAAATATATCCCAGAAAGCCCCTTACCTGAACCTGCTGTGCATATCCAGGAGGGAAAGGAGCTCCGAGGCGAGTTCTTTCTCCAAGATCCCTGCCTTTACCTTGTCGTTGATGAACTCCTCGGCCTCTTCGATACCCAGGTTCGTGGCCTTGGAGTATATGGAGGCGAAGATGGGTTGCCGGTCCTGCTCGTTCGGGATCTTCTTCAGGAGGTTGGCGAGATCGAAGACGAACCTGCTCATTCTAGATCTGTCCAGCATCCGCTTCCTGGTGGTGCCGCCGGGGTTGCTCTGGCGGTGTTCCGGCCTTCTGCTCTTGCTGTATTTTCTCCTACGCAATCGATCAACCTGCCGATACGGTAGATGTAACATCCACATTTATATGGATTTGGGAGTTGTTATAATCTTGCGGATGTTGATAGGAGGAGACGGTATGGAGAGGTATGGACTGGCGGAAGGAGCTCTACGATACGGTCATCTATATCGTTGTAGGCCTGGTACTGGCCTTCTCCCTCAACCTGGGCCTCGGCTACGCCATGGGGACCGACAAGCCGGTGATGGCGGTGGTCTCGAGCTCCATGGAGCCCACGTTCTACAAGGGGGACCTGGTGGTGGTGAAGGGCATCAGCCCTGAGGAGATAGCAGTGGGGACCATCATCGTCTACAATAACCCCATCAGACGCATACCTGTGGTCCACCGCGTCGTGGCCGTGGAACACAGGGGCGAGGAGATCTACTTCTACACCCAGGGCGACAACACCAGGACCAACAGGTACTCGGATCAGGTGGCTGGGATAGCGCCCCCCGTCCAGGGGGAGTGGATAGCTGGGCGCGTCATCCTCGTCATCCCGAAGCTCGGCTGGTTCAAGGTCCTCATCGCTGGGATCTAGCTACCTCAGGGTACCACCGAGACCTACCAGTACCCTCTCAAGCTTCCCAAAGTCCTCTTCCGGCCTCATGGCCTCCACCCGCAGGGTTATGCTCTTCATCCCGGCTGGGATCTGGGGCCCCTTATAGATGTCCAGGACTGTGCAAGAGACGACCCTCCCGTCCATGGCCAGCACCACCTCCGCCAGGGTGCCCTCCTCCACCCCTTCCGGGAAGAGGAATGAGAAGTCCCTCTTTACCCGGGGGAGGTTCTCCCGTCTCCACTGCCTGAGGAAGGCCTCGTCCAGGAGCTCGACGTTGGAGAGCCTCAGGGTCACCTCCTTCCTCTCGCTGGCTATGGTGACGGCCTCGGGCTCCACCCTAACCACCCGACCCACGTGGATGGCCCCGGAGTAGATGTGCTTCAGGGCCACCTCCCGCCCCACGGCCTCCTTCAGCCTCCGCAGCTCCTCCCGCATTGCCAGGATGACCTTGTCGGACCTGCCCTTGGCGGCCTCTATATCCCCCATCTGCCTAGCGCTCTCGGCCATCAATTCTGCGAAGGCCCCCATATCCTTTCTCTCCACGATCTCTTTCAGCCGCTCGGCCTGGGCTATGAAGGCCTGGTGCACCTTCCCCACCTTGGGGTTCTCCATCTGGATGGAGGCGTAAAGCCTGGGGCTCTGGCCCACTATCCTGGCTATGAGGTCCAGCATGAGGCCGTAGATTGGAGAAGCGAAGCTTCTGGAGCGCCGGACGTCCACCCCCAGCTCCCGGAGGGTGGAGGCCACGGAGATGTAGGTGAAGTGGGTCAGGCCCTGGACGACGGCCATGATCTCGTCGTGCTCCTCTGGAGTTGTAACAACCACTCGGGCCTTCTCCCTGGCCAGGAGGTCCTTGAGGAAGCCCTCCCACTTGGTGCCCCTTACGGGAGTGAGGATGAAGGTGAGCCCCTCGAAGGTCGCTTCCCTGGGGCCGAACATGGGGTGGGTCCCCAGGACATCCACCCCCTCGGGGGCGAGCCGGGCCATGGCGGCGCAGGGGCCCACCTTGACGGAGGTGACGTCCATGAGGAGGGTCCCGGGCCTGAGGTGGGGCGCCACCTCCTCTATCACCTCCAGGGTGTTCTCTATATAGACGGAGATGACAACGATATCCGCCGCCCCGGCCGCCGCCACGTTCTCGGTGGTGAACCCCACCCCCAGCTCCCTGGCCACAGCCTCCCCCTTGGCCCTGTCCCTCCCGGTGATGGTGACCTCGTGCCCCTCCCGCCGGAAGAGCCTGGCGAAGAGCCTCCCGAACTCCCCGCTCCCGCCTATGATCGCCACCCGCATGCCATGGGATATGGCCTTCGGGATACAAATAACCTTCGAACCGATGGTTTTTTATCCCTCACGACCTTACCCTCAAGAGATGCGGAATATCGTCCTCACCGGCTTCATGGGCGCCGGCAAGAGCACCGTGGGGAGGAGGCTCGGGGAGCGCCTGGGGATGGAGGTCGTGGATACCGACGACCTCGTGGAGGAGATGGCAGGGATGAGGATCAGCGCCATCTTCTCCGCCTTCGGGGAGGCCTACTTCAGGGACCTGGAATCGAAGGCCGTGGCCAGGGTCTCGGAGCGCGAGGACCGCGTGATCGTAACGGGCGGGGGTGTCGTCCTGCGGATGGAGAACATCACGAACCTCCGGCGGAAGGGCGTCATAGTATATCTCCATGCGGAGCCCAATGCGATATACGAGCGAATAAAAGGGGAGCGCCACCGCCCCCTCCTCCAGGTGAAGGACCCCCTGGCGAGGATAAGGGAGCTCCTGGCGTCCAGGGCCCCGTACTACGCCGAGAACGACTTATTGGTGGACACATCCTCCAAGACCGTCGAGGAGGTGGTGAACGAAGTCGTGGAGAAGGTCCGGAGGCTGGCTACTTGATCTCTCGCGCCTTCTTCAGGGAATCGATTGAGCCGGACCTGAGGTAGAATTCCTTCGCCCTCATCAGATCCCCCATCTTGGCGTAGACGTCCCCCAGGAGGCCCAGGAGGTACTCGTTGCCGAAGTGCCCTTTGAGGAGGGCGTGGTTGAGAAGTTCCAGGGCCTGCCGAAGTCGCCCCTCCCTCATGCACTCCTCGGCCCTCTGGCAGAGGGGCATCTTATCCCGGTAGGTCTTCTGGAAGAGGGCCAGCTCCTCGCCACGAAGCCTTTTGGATATGAGGTCCGAGAGCTGGGCGGCGTTGAGGGCCCTGTAATTCGGATCCAGGCGGGTGAGGACCTCCTCTTCCTTGGGCATGGGTCACCTGGTTCAGACCTCTTCGACCTCCCCGAATCCTTGCTTCTGGAGGATCTCCTTGACCCTGGCCCTGTGCTCTCCCTGGAGCTCGATCCTGCCGTCCTTAGCGGTACCGCCACAGGCCAGCCTGGACTTGAGCATCTTGGCCAGGTCATCCAGGTTGACCTTCTTATCGTCTATCCCATCGATCACCGTCACCGACTTCTTGAACTTCCGCTGTTGGACGGAGATCCTTATCTTCTGGGCCTCTTTCGCTATCTCCTCACAGATGCAAAGTTCCAGCGGCAGGCCGCAGACCTCACAAACTCCCATCGCTCAACCACCTCTGAATTGTACCTTCGGCAAAGCTACTTCAACTCCTCCAAGACTACCTTTCGCATCAGCTCAAGAGGCGCATCTATGCCCAGCCAGATCTTCAGGCTCTCGGCACCTTGGTTCAGGAACATCTCCAGGCCGCTGATGGTCCTGGCCCCCGCCTCTCGCGCCTCCCTGAGGAGGCGGGTCTCCTGGGGGTTGTAGACGATGTCCATGACCGCCAGTCCCGGCCTTATGAGGCCCTTCTCCACCAGGCTCTCTCCCACCTTGGGGTGCATCCCCACGGGAGTAGCGTGGATGAGTATCTCCGCCTTCTCAATCCCTTCCCTGAGGCTCCCCTCTTCCAAGAACCCGCCAGAGACCTCCACGCCCGTCCCCCTCCTCACGTCCTCCATCAGCCGCGCCACCTCCCCCTCCACTACCCCCAGGATGGTGAGGGACGACTCTCCCCCCCGCAAGGCAAGGGCCATTACAATGCCCCTGGCGGCTCCCCCGGGGCCCTGGATGAGGACCCGCTTCCCCAGGGGATCTGCCCCTCCCTCCCTCAGCGCCCGTAAGGCGCCTATCCCATCGGTGTTATGGCCCTCCAAGCCGCCGTCGATCTTCACGGTGTTCACCGCCCCTATCAGCCTGGCCTCCTCCGCGAGTCTGTCCAGGAGGGGCAAGATGGCGACCTTATGAGGTATCGTGACATTTGCCCCTCCGAAGCCCAGGGCCCGCATCCCCTCCACCGCCTTCGGCAGGTCCTTGGGGGGGACACGGAAGGCCGTGTAGACGGAGTTGAGGCCCAGCGCCCTGAAGACGGCGTTGTGCATCGCCGGGGAGAGGGAGTGGGCGATGGGGTCCCCTATGACACAGAAGAGCCTGGTGCCGGCGTCTACCATGGACCCCTCAGGATATCCATCACCTGCCGCACCACCCCCACCTCCAACTGTCCGGGGGCCGTAGGCTTCCCGATGGAGGCGTATATGATCTTCGAGCCGAAGAAGGGGGCGACTATCCTGGAGACCCTGCCCAGGTCCCCCATGGCGATGGTGCATATTGGCCCCAAAGAGGCCGAGGCGTGGGTCACTTGGAGGAGCCTGAGGACGTCTTCCCTGGTATTGGCGGTTACGGCGAGCTTCGCCACGGAGGCGCCTATGGAGAACTCCTCTTCCAGGACCTGCCTCATGACCTCCACCTCCGGGGTGCCGGAGAAATCGTGATAGGATACGATGACTGGCTTCATCTTCTCCTTGGCCAGGGCGATCACCTCGTCCCTCATGGCCTTCTCGGCCCTGAGCTCGATGTCCACCATATCT
>JBBSVP010000228.1:0-8460 GCA_038046745.1 Candidatus Hydrothermarchaeota archaeon | reverse complement strand
AGAGAGGCTCTACAAGGCAACGGGAATAAAGCCCGACGAGGCCCTTCTCGGCAGATTTTTTCCTCACTCGGGCCTCCTCAATGTGGAGGAGGCAGCGGACCTGGAGAAGAGCTGGGCCGAGATCGCCCAGAAGATAGGCGTTGGGAAGGAGGAGCTGAAGCGGCATATCATGCCGCTGGCCGGTCTCTACTCCATAGGGGACCACACCAGGGGCCTCCTCATGGCCCTCTCCGACGGTGCCCTGCCCTCCAACGTGGGGGGAGGCTACAACCTCCGGGTCCTGGTCCGCAGATCCCTGGACTTCATCGAACGTTACGGCTGGGAGATCTCCCTGCCCGAGGTCTGCGCCTGGCACGCAGAGTACCTCAAACCCCAGTACCCGGAGCTCCTGGAGCACCTGGAGGAAGTGTCCAGGATCTTGGAGGTGGAGGAGGAGAGGTACAGAGAGACCCGGCAGAAGTCCCGGAGGATCGTGGCGGGGCTGAAGGGTAGCGAGGTATCTGTGGAGAAGCTGATCGAGCTTTACGACTCACAAGGGATAAGCCCTGAGATGCTCAAGCGGGAGGGCCTCGATGTGGCAGTGCCGCCGGACTTCTTCATCCGCGTCGCAGAGAGGCACGAGCGGCTGGAGCAGCCTGCCCAGACCCACAAGTTCAAGGAGTTTGACCTGACGGGCATAGAGAAGACCGCGATCATGTATTACGAGGACTACAGGCTCCTGGAGTTCGAGGCCCGGGTCATCAGGATCATGGAGGGCAAGTATGTGATCCTCGATAAAACCGCCTTCTACCCCACCAGCGGGGGGCAGCTCTTCGACATGGGCTACATGGACGGCTCCAGGGTGGCGAACGTCTTCAAGCAGGGGAACGTGGTCATCCACACCGTCCAGGACCCAGGGTTTAGGGAGGGGGACACGGTCTCCTGCCGCATAGATTGGGGGCGGAGGAAGCAAATGGCCCAGCACCACACGGCCACCCACATAGTCAACGGGGTCTGCAGGGAAGTCCTGGGGGAGCACGTCTGGCAGGCAGGGGCCGAGAAGAGCTTGGAGAAGGCCCGCCTGGACATAACCCACTACGCCCCCCTGGGGCATGAGGACCTGAAGCGGATCGAGGCCAGGGTGAACGAGGTAGTGGCGAGGGACATCAAGATGGAGAGCCTCATCCTGAAGAGAGACGAGGCCGAGAAGAGGTTCGGCTTCAGGCTCTACCAGGGCGGTGCGGTGCCTGGGAAGGAGCTGCGGGTGGTCCGGATAGGGGACCTGGACACGGAGGCCTGCGGGGGTACCCACCTCAGGTCCACGGGGGAGGTGGGGCTGGTGAAGATCATTGGCTCCAGCAAGATCCAGGACGGCGTGGTCAGGCTGGAGTACGCCGCAGGCATGGCGGCCCTGGAGCAGATCCAGAGGCAGGCGGACCTCCTCCAGGAGGTGGCCTCGTCCCTGAGCGTGACCCCGGAGCAGGCGCCGAAGGCAGTGGCCAGGTTCTTCGAGGAGTGGAAGAGCCTCAGGAAGGAGAACGAGGCCCTCAAGGGGGAGGTGGCAAGGCTCAGGGTGGAGAGGCTGGAGGCCGAGTTCCAGCCCGTAGGGAGGTACAGGCTCCTCTGCCGGGAGATTGAGGGCGGGGCCGAGGAGACGGTCAAGACGGCCCAGGGTCTGGGGGGAGACGGTAGGGTCATAGTCCTCTTCGGCCTGGGCGATAAGATCTCGGTGGTGGGAACCTGTGACAGTAGCCTACCGGTGGACATGGGGGAAATTGTAAGGGAGGTCTGCACCCTCCTGGGCGGCAAGGGCGGAGGGAAGAAGTCCTTCGCCCAGGGGGCAGGTACCTCAAGGGAGAGGCTTCCTGAGGCGAAGGAACTGGTGAGACGCCTCCTGGATTAGGGGCTTCAGTTCCAGGCCCATAGCAGGGGACCGGAATCCCCTCAGGACCTCTGCCATACAAAAGATTTATATAAGTTAATCGAGTTAGATTTAAAAAAATTTCAATAAGGATGGTAATCCGATGGGTGAGATGAAGCCTAGAGACAGAGTTCTTGACCAGTTGAAGGGGAAGAAGATCGATCGCATCCCGTGCTACAGCGGCATGGGCAATATCACCTTGGACGGGATAAAACAGGTGGGCAATCCGCGCTTCGCCGATATCCACAGAGACGCGAAGCTCATGGCCAAGGTTGCATCTTCCACGTACAAGATCTTCGGGTACGAATGTGCCGTCCTGCCATACGACCTCGGTGTCGAAGCCGAGGCCCTGGGCTCGGAGGTAAACTTCTATACCCACAGGGACGACATCGTCTATCCCACCGTCAAGACGAAGCTCGTCAAGAGCGGGGACGAGGTGAAGATACCGGAGAACTTCGAGGAGAAAGGGCGTTTGCCCCTTATCGCCGAGGCCATAGAGCTCGCGAAGGAGGAGGTGGGGGACCAGGTTGCCGTGGGCTCCTTCGTCAACGGCCCCTTCACCCTGGCGGGGCAGATCATGGACCTGAACGACCTCCTCAAGGTGGCCTTCAAGAAGCCTGAGGCCATAACCGCCATCACCGAGAAGCTGGTAGACGTGATAGGGATGATAACGAAGGTCTGGGAGGACGCCGGTGTGGACTTCATAACGGTGAGGGAGGAAGGCGCCCCGGCGGACGTCATAAGCCCGAGGATGTTCAAGTCCCTCGTCATGACGAACCTGACGAAGACCATAGACAATATAAAAGTCCCGAAGATCCTCCACATCTGCGGGGATACCAACCCGGTGGTGGATCTCATGGCCCAGTGCCATGCCGACGCCATAAGCGTGGAGAAGAAGTGCGACCTGGTTAAGTCGAGGGCCAAGATAGGACCCAACGTCCTCCTCTTCGGCGACATCGACCCCTTCGGCCTCCTCTGTTCTGGGAAGCCCGAGGAAGTGAAAGCGGCCGTGAAGGCGGCAATAGAGAAAGGGGTCAACGCGGTCATGCCCGGGTGCGACCTGTGGCCAGACTTCCCCAGCGCGAACATGCGGGCCATGATCGAGGCGACGAAGGAGTACGGGAGGCTTACGTAAAACTAATAAAAGGAGGTTTCGGAGATGGCTGACAAGGAAGATCTGAAGAAGAAGATAGCCGATGCGGTTGTTCATTGGGAAGATGAGAAGGTCAAGGAGTACTGCAACGAGTGGATCAAGGCGGGCTTCGATGCCAAGGAGGGGATCTTCGACGGCCTCGCGGCCGGGATGAAGGTGGTAGGCGACCTCTTCGACAAGCAGGAGTACTTCGTGCCCGAGGTCCTGATGTGTGCTGATGCACTGTACGGCGGCCTGGACATCCTGAAGCCCCACGTCAAGCAGGTGAAGGGGAATATCAAGGGCTCCGTCGTCACTGGCGTCGTCGAGGGCGATGTCCACGACATAGGCAAGAACATCGTCAAGCTGATGTACGAGATCGCGGGCTTCACTGTCTACGACCTGGGCAAGGATGTCCCCCTGGACAAGTTCGTGGATGAGCAGCTCAAGACCGACTCGCAGCTGGTCTCCCTCTCGGCCATGATGACCACCACCATGGGTGGGATGAAGGTCGTCATCGACAAGATCAAGGCGCGGAACCCCAAGTGCAAGATCCTGATAGGCGGGGCACCGGTCACAGAGAAGACCGCTGAGCTCTACGGCGCCGACGCCACGGCCAAGGACGCCACGAACGCGCTCAAGGAGGCCCTCCGGATGGTCGAGGCCCTGAGGACCGAGAAGATAGTTTAGGAGCTTTACAGCTCCTTCTATCTCCCCGAGCGAGAGGATCTCCATGACCACCAAGAAGTACAAGGTGATATTCCAGCCCTCTGGTAGCAGGGGGCTGGTGGATGAGGGAAAGACTGTAAGGGATGCGGCCCAGGCCCTGGGCGTGGATATAGAGTCCGTCTGCGGCGGCAAGAGGACCTGCGGCAAGTGCAAGGTCAAGATCCAGGAGGGCTTCTTCGAGAAGTTCGACATCGACTCCAAGATGGACCATCTCACCCCTCTGGAGCCCGAGGAGAAGAAGAAGCTCAAGCCCCAGGAGCTGGAGGACAACTACCGGCTCGCCTGCACCGCCAAGGTCAAGGGCGACATCCTGGTCTTCGTCCCCGAGGAGAGCAGGGGCGGCGGGCAGGTGGTCAGGAAGGCTGCCACCGACATAAAGATCGAGAACAACCCTGCCATAAGGAAGTACTACGTCGAGCTCACACCACCGACGCTCCACGATCCCGAGGGTGACCTGGAGCGGCTCCTCAAGGAGCTGCAGAAGACCCACTTCCTCTCCGACCTCACCATGGACTATGTGGTCCTCAAGGACCTCCCGACGGTCCTGCGGAAGGACAAGTTCAAGGTGACGGCCACGGTCTGGGAGAACGAGTTCGGGAAGAAGGAGATCATAAAGGTAGAGTCAGGCCTCAACACCAGGAGGGTGGGCCTGGCGGTGGACATAGGCACCACCTCCGTGGTGGGCTACCTGACGGACCTCTCCACCGGGAAGGTCATCTCCGTGGACTCGATGATGAACCCCCAGGTCCAGTATGGCGAGGACGTCATGGCCAGGATCAGCTACGCCATGAGCAACCCCGACGGGCAGGAGAAAATGCACAAGGCCATAATAGAGGGGCTGAACAAGATCATCAAGGTGGCCACGGAGGAGGCGAACCTGACCCCTGATGATGTCCTGGGGATGGTGGTGGTGGGCAACACCTGCATGCACCACCTCTTCCTGAACATCAACCCCATATCAGTAGGCAAGGCGCCATTCCCGCCGGCCTGCCACCACTCCGTCTACGTCAAGGCCAGGGACCTGAAGCTGAACACATCGCCGGCCGCCTGGGTCTATGTCCTGCCCAACGAGGCAGGCTTCGTCGGGGCCGACAACATGGGCGTGGTCATAGCCCTGGAGCAGTACAAGCACCCGGAGATCGTCCTGGCGATAGACATCGGGACCAACGGTGAGATAGACCTCGGGAACAACAGGAAGATGTTATCGACGTCCTGCGCCACGGGACCGGCATTCGAGGGGGCCCACATCAAGTACGGGATGAGGGCCGCCCCTGGTGCTATTGAGCACCTGAAGATTGACCCTGTTACCTACGAGTCTGACTTCAAGGTGATAGGGAAGGCCGAGTGGCATGGGCACGCTGTCGATGCCGACGTAGTCGCCAGGGGCATCTGCGGCTCGGGCATCATAGAGGCCGTGGCAGAGCTCTTCAAGGCCGGGATTATAAAGAGGAACGGGAACTTCAACATGGGCCTCAAGGAGAAGACTTCGAGGCTGAGGATAGGGGACGACGGCCTCCCGGAGTTCGTCATAGTCTGGGAGAAGGACACCTCCATTGGGAAGGACATAACCGTAACCCAGCACGACGTCAGGGCCATGCAGCTCGCCAAGGGCGCCCTCTACACCGGCTCCAAGATCCTGATGAAGAACTTAGGGGTCAAGGAGCTCGACAAGGTGCTCCTGGCCGGGGCCTTCGGTTCCTACATCGACAGGGAAGCCTCGATGGTGATAGGGATGTTCCCCGACTGTGACCTGGAGAAGGTCAAGGCCGTCGGGAACGCGGCCGGAGACGGCGCGAGGATCGCGCTGGTGAACAAGGAGAAGAGGAAGGAGGCGGACGTCATAGCCCGCCAGATCCAGTACATAGAGTTGACCGTGGACCCCGAGTTCCAGAAGGAGTTCATGATGTCGATGCACTTCCCCCACATGAAGGACCTCTTCCCCCACGTCCAGCACATACTGGACAAGATACCCAAGACATAGGAGGCGAAGAATGCTGAAGCTGAACAGGAAGCAAGAGGTCTACACCATAGGCGGCGTCAAGGTAGGAGGGCAGCCTGGGGAGAATCCCACCTTCCTCTTGGGCACCATGTTCTACAACGGCCACAAGATCATTGAGGACAGGAAGACGGCCAAGTTCGACAAGAAGCGGGCCGAGGAGCTCATAAACCAGCAGGAGACCCTCTCGGACCAAACGGGAGTGCCAGGGGGGCTGGACCTGGTAGCCAACTCCACCTTCGAGATAGAGAAATACATAGAGTTTGTCACTTCCGTCACCGACATGCCCTTCTCTATAGACATCTGGACCGTGGAGCCGAAGCTCGGGGGCGCGAAGTACATCGCGGAGCACGGCCTGGCGGACAGGGCCATATACAGCAGCATAGCGCCCTGGTCCAAGGACATCCGGAAGGAGATAGACACCTTGAAGGAGCTGAAGCTGAAGAACGCGATCCTGGTGGCCTTCGACATGGCCGACAAGTCCGTGGAGGCCAGGGTGAGGCTACTGGACGAGAAGCTCCTCCCATGGGCCAAGGAGGCCGGGTTCAAGAACTTCCTCCTGGATACCGCCGTATTGTCCATACCTTCCATCTCCTACTCCTGCCTCTCGAACCAGAGGCTGAAGGAGAAGTATGGATGTCCGACGGGTTGCGCCCCTTCCAACGGGACAGATATCCTGAAGAAAGAGGCGGAGCAGAAGTGGGAGAAGGTCGGGTTCCACGGCATGGACTCGGCGGCCCACGCCCTGGGGGCCTTCCTCTGGAACGACTGGCTCCTCTACGGGGCCATCGAGAGCGCCAAGTGGATGTTCCCTGCGGTGGCCATGGCCAACGTGCTCCAGGCGACCCTGGAGTTCCCCAACCCCAAGGACCTCCCAACTGACCCGAACCACCCCCTGAACAAGCTCTTCGCCAAGGACGTGGCGGAGCTGAAGAAGGCGCTAGGAGGAGCGTAAGCTCCTCACCTATCTATTTTTTTTATTCTTTCCCAAAGGTCGTCCAGGCTCGTGGATGACATTACCGGTCTCTTCGTTCGGCCTCAGCCCCGCCATCCGCGCCAGTTGCTCCCTGAACGCGTCGGAGCGAAGGGCCCCCAGAAAGCGCTGCACTGCCGGTTTATCCATCCTGTCCGCCGGGATCGCGAAGTCGTACTTCTCCTCCCGGAGGGGGATGAAGGTCAGACCGTACTGTTCAGCCACAGTCCTGATGGCCAGGCCCACATCGGCCCTCCCGAAGGCCACGGCAGCGGCCACGGCCGTGTGGGACTTTGCCTCCATCTCGTACCCCTTTATCCCCTGGACCAGGTCCTTGATGCCCTCGGACTTCTCCTTCGCCAATCGCTTCAGTTCCATGTCCAACAGGATCCTCGTCCCGGAGCCTGCGTTTCTGTTGATGAGGGTTATATCGGGTCTGAGGAGGTCCTCTATCCCCTTTATCCCTCGGGGGTTCCCCTTGGCTGCCATCAGCCCCTGCTCCCGGTCGTAGCCCCTCACTAGGTAAGCGCCCCTTGCGATCTTGAGCTTGGTCAGGAAAGGTAGGTTATACTCTCCGGTCGCGTCGTCTATCAGGTGCGTGCCGGCTATATCGGCCTCCCCCCTCCGCACCGCCATCATGCCTCCTGAGGAGCCGACATTTATCACCTTCGCCAAGGTGGGCCGTTCCACGTTCATCAGGGCCAGGAGGAGGTCCACGCCCAGGCAGTGGGACCCGATGATGGTCAGATCAGTAGGCCTAAGGCCTTCGCTCAGGAGCGTTACCTCCACATCGCTACCCTCGGGTACGAGTTCCATGAGCTCTGGGACCTCAATGTAACCGTCGGCCTCTGCCAGGGTGGTTATCGCCCCGGAGCCCGTCAGAATGGGATAGGCGCTAAGGCCGCCATCGGCGCCGCGGACTAGGTTGACCAGGATGTACTCGTACCTCCCCTTGGCAGAGTAGAGCCTCATGGCCGCCCTCGCCTGGACCTTCTTCCTCTCCACCCCAGGCAACTGGGCCATGGCCCTGAGGAGGGGGGCGAGGAGGACATCGAAGACGACCATGGCCGATGTGGGATATCCGGGTAAGCCTATTATCGGTTTGTTACCCACCACCCCTATCACCGTGGGCTTCCCAGGCTTTATCGCCACCCCATGGACTATCACCCCGGGCCTGCCAAGATCGTCTATGATCCTGTAGGCCAGATCGCCCAGACCTGCGGAGGTCCCCCCCGAGGTTATTACCAGGTCATATCTCTCCACCATCGCCCGCAACTTCTTGAGGAGGGCCTTCGGGTCGTCCTTCACCACGCCCAGGAACTCGGCATTGCACCCATTTTCCCTGACTGCGTGGGCTATAGCCCTACCGTTGACGTCGTAGATCTGCCCGAACTCCAGTTTTTTGCCTGGTTCCACGATCTCGTCCCCTGTGGATATTATCCCGACGCTGGGTCTGGAGTAGACCTCCACCTTCCCCAGACCCAAAGCCGCGAGGACGCCCGTCTCCCTGGGGGTTATTATGGTGCCCTTCCTCACGACCGTCTCCCCCCGCATTATATCCGAGCCAGCGGCCATAATATTCTCGCCAGGGGTGACAGGTCTGTAGACCAGGACCCTGCGCCCCTTCTTGTGGGTGTACTCTACCATAACGACGGCGTTTGCGCCCTTTGGGAGGGGGGCCCCAGTGGCGATGGCAATGGCCCCCCCCTTCCCGGTCTCGAGGGTACGGG
>JBBSVP010000227.1:0-6730 GCA_038046745.1 Candidatus Hydrothermarchaeota archaeon | reverse complement strand
GGGCCCGGGTCCATCTCGCAGGGGAGGAGAGGGGCGTGGCGGTCCACCTGGAGCACGGCTGCCAGTATAAGATGGACATAAGGAAGGTCTACTTCTCCCCCAGGCTGGGCTACGAGCGGCGGCGGGTCCTGGAGAGGGTCGATAAGGGAGAGACGGTGGTGGACCTCTTCGCCGGTGTGGGGCCCTTCTCCATACCGCTGGCGAAGTACAGGGGGGCGAAGGTCTACGCCGTGGATATAAACCCCGCGGCCGTGGATTACCTCCGGGAGAATGTGCGGCTGAACAAGGTAGAGGGGCTCGTCGTACCGCTCCTGGGGGACTGCAGGGCGGTAACCCCCCGGGGCGTGGCGGATCGGGTGATCATGAATTTACCCAAGCGTTCCCTGGAGTTCCTGGATGTGGCGCTGGGGGCTCTCAAGGGCGGGGGGATTATACACCTCTACGCCATCGCGCCCCAGGAGGACCTCTACACCGCCCTTGAAGGCGAGATTAGGAAGGCATTCCAGGGGCTGGGGAAGGGCATGGAGGTCCTGGAGAGGAGGGTGGTGAGGCCCTACTCCCCCAGGCAGTACCATGTCGTCCTGGATATAAAGGTCACTTCTCGGTCTTGATGTGGAGGGTCTGGACAGGGAAGGGGATCTCTATCCCCAGCTCGTTGAACCTCCTGTATATCTCCGTATTTATGAAGTCATTCACCTCTAGGGCCCGCCGGTAGTCCTCGATCCAGGCCACGAGGCGAAAGTTCAGGGAGAAGTCCCCATGCCTGGTGAAGTAGGCGGCCGGCTTGGGCTCCTTCAGGACGTAAGGCGCCCGGGTGGCTATCTCCAGGAGCGTCTCCTTCACCTTCTCGATGTCCGATCCGTAGGCTACCCCTATCTCGACCTTCACCTTGTAGCGGGCGTCGGGGAGGCTGTAGTTGACGATCTTGGAGGAGGCCATCCTCTCGTTGGGGAGGGAGATGAGGGTATTCTCACCTATGTCCAGGAGGCGGGTGGACCTGAGGGTGATCTCCAGGACGTCGCAGACCTCGCCGGACTCCAGGACCACCCTGTCCCCGACCTTGAAGGGCTTGTCCAGGAGGATGAAGATCCCAGAGAGGAGGTTGGCTATGACATCCTTGGCGGCGAAGGCCACGGCCAGCCCCCCGATCCCCAGGGAGGCGATGAGGGGGGAGATCTCTATATCCAGCTCCTTCAGCGCCACCAGGACGCCCATAATGTATATGACCACGTAGGTGAACTTCTCGATCGCCCCCACCACGGTCTCGTCCAGCTCCGACTTGGTCTGCTCAGCGAACCTGCGGAGGTACTCGACGATGAAGAGCTCCGCGATCCTGGCCGAGACCCAGGTGCCTATGAGGATGAAGGCTATCCTGTAGAGCTTCTCGAAGGAGGCTATGATACCTTCGGGTAGGCCTAAGTAGCGGAGGACCACCATCAGGCCGAAGAGGTTGATGAGGAGGTAGATGGGGCGGTGGACTATGTCCAGGATCTTCTTGTCCAGCTCGGTCTTGGTCTTCTTGAGGAGCCCCCGGACGTAGTTGTCCACCACGTAGACGAAGAGCCTGGAACCTGCTATGAAAGCTATAAATATGCCGGCGGCCGTGAGGAGTTGTATCAGATAGGCGTCGGAGACCATGGCCTAAGGATGTCCGGTTTACTATAAATCTTTTGAGGTGAGCATGAGACTCTCGCAGCTGGGCGAGCGGAAGATCATAGAGCTCTTCGCCAGGCGCCTCGGGGCCTGCGAGGACCTGGTCCTGGGGATAGGGGACGATGCGTGCGTATTCCGCCTCGGGCCGGACGACCACCTTGTGGTTACAACGGACCTGCTGACCGAGAAGGCCCACATCCCGAAGGAGATGACCCCGAGACAGATCGGGATGATGGCGGTGA
Organism: Candidatus Hydrothermarchaeota archaeon; assembly: GCA_038046745.1. Classification (GTDB taxonomy): domain Archaea; phylum Hydrothermarchaeota; class Hydrothermarchaeia; order Hydrothermarchaeales; family JACQPM01; genus JACQPM01. The sequence goes on along the minus strand of JBBSVP010000227.1, from coordinate 4,835 downwards.
ATGTCAACCTGAGCGACCTGGCTGCCATGGGCGCGAAACCTCTCGGCCTCGTCTTCTCCTTCGGCCTCCCGCCAGACCTGGAGGCCGGGTTCGTCGAGGAGATGGCAGAGGGCATGGAGAAGGCATGCAAAGAGCACGGGACCTGCACCGCCGGCGGGGATACCAAGGAGCACCGGGAGATGGTCATAGCAGGCACCGCCTTCGGCCGGGCTGGTGAGAGGTACCTCACCAGAGGGGGAGCCAGAGTGGGAGATCTCCTCTGCGTCACAGGCACCATAGGCTCCGCCACCGCGGGGTTCTACTGCATCACCAGGGGGCTGGCACCCGAGGGGAGGGAGAGGTTCTTGAAGGCCGCCCTGGAGCCGCGGGCCAGGGTGAAGGAGGGCCTGGTGCTGGTCCATCACGCCAGCGCCTGTACCGATATCACCGACGGCCTCGCTTGGTCCCTCCACGAGGTGGCCAGGAGGAGCGGCAAGGGCTTCCTGGTCTATGAGGATAGGGTACCCATCGACGAGGGGATCAGAGGGGTGGCCAGGGAGGCTGGCGTGCCTATGCGGGAGGTCGTCTTCCACAAGGGCGGGGACTACGAGCTCCTCTTCGCCATACCTCCTGCGGCGCTGGAGATGGTCATGGGCTCTTTGAGGAGCCTTGGGACCAAGGTGACGGTGATAGGGGAGGTCACCCCCAAGGGGGGGCGAATAGTGGCCCCCGACGGGAGGGAGGGGGAGCTGGAGGCGCGGGGCTATGAGTCCTTCGTGAGCAGGTTCTAGGGCCTCCTGCCTATCAACAGGGTGCCCCTCTCGTCCAGCCGCACGGTCCTTATCTTCATGAACCCGGCGGTCCTCAGCCAGGAGGAGATTTCGCCCCTGGTATAGACGTTCCCGCGGGCCGTGGCCGCCAGCATATTGATGGCGAAGAGGGCCGCCTCCTTGGGCCTCGTCCTGGCGGCGTCCACCAGGATCTCGTTCACCACCACGGTCCCTCCTGGGTTGAGGGCCCCGTATATCCTCCGGAGGAGGTCCAGGTTGTGGGCCGAGTCCTCTATATGGAGGATGTTGGAGGCCAGGGCCAGGTCGTAGCCTTCCCCCAGGTCGCACCGGGGGTCGAAGAAGTCCCCCTCTCGGGTCTTCACCTTTCCTCTCATCCCTCGTCCCTCTATGACCTCCCTGGCAACCCTGAGGGTGAGGGGCAGGTCCACTATCACTGCCTCGATCCTGGGGCTCCTCTCCACCAGGGCCATGGAATAATGTCCGGGCCCCCCTCCCACGTCCAGGACCCGCCTCACCCCCCGGAGGTCCAGGCGCCTCGCCACCTTCCCGGCGGTCTCATGGCCCAGGAGGTCCATGGCCAGGATGAAGTTCCTGTTCTTCACAGGGTCTGAGACGAATTCCCTCTCCGCCTTCGGCAGATGCCCCCCCCTCACTGCCTCCCCCAGCCTCGACCAGCGCTCCCACATGTAGCCGTTCAGCTTCAGGACGGGTCCCATGTAATGGGGGCTTGTCGTTACGAGATACCTCTCCGCTATCCTGGCGTTATAGTACCTCGACCCCCTCTTCCGCAGGAGCCCCATGGCCACGAGGGCGTCCAGGAGGATCTCCGTCCCCCGGGGGCTGGTCTCAAGGGACTCTGCCAACCTTCTGGCTCCCTTCCCTCTCCCCACGGCATCGAAGACCCCCAGGTCGTGGGCAGTCAGGAGGGCCCTGGCCTCCTGGAAGTTGGAGGCTATCCCCAAGAGCTCCTGGAGGCCCATCCTATCCCCGCAGGCCCAGGAGGTAGAGGGCCACCAGGAGGATGAGGAGGACCAGGACCGCCTTCCTCAGGAACTCCAGGAAGAACGAGAGGATGGTCATGGCCACTACAAAGAAGGCCAGGAGGAGGATGAGCTTGAACTCTACCATAATGCTCACAAGTTATTAATACCCTGGAGGTGCATCGGATAAAAAACTTTTGGCAGGTGGGAGATGGAGCAATCTGTAAGGGGGACCTTCTTCGTCGAGGCCCATGGGAACCACAAAGGGGTGGTGAAGGGCTCCCTGGAGGCCCTGGTGAGGGGGCTGAAGGCGGAAGGCGGGATAAAGGTCCTGAAGGAGTCCTTCGGGGAGGTCACCGAGGAACTGGGGCAGTTCTCGGCCATGACCGAGCTCGAGTTGGAGTTCCAGAGCCCCCTCCACTACCTCCTGGGCACCATAAAGTACGGTCCCTCGGCCATAGATCTCCAGAGCCCCGAGGAGCTGTCCCTCACCGCCCAGGAGTTCGTGGCCCTCCTGGGGGAGGTGATAAAGATGGCCAAGGCCTTCTACACCCGGTTTGGCATCGGGTTCGCCCTCAACCCCGGGAAGGGGAAAGGGGCTAAGGGCGTGGGGCTGGGCGAGGAGAAGATCGAAGGCCTCATGAGGCAGGGGGCCATAAGGGCCAAGGTCGTGGTGGAGCTCGGGGGGAAGTCCAAGAAGCGGGTGGTGGACGATTTTATAAATACGGTCTCGGAGGAGGCCTTCGTCCACAAGGTCCTGACCACAAAGGTTGAGGCGGCTGAAGGGGGGGAGGGCTTCAAGGGTCTGGTGGGTGTGGACATCTTCTTCTACGAGCCCAAGGCCCTCTTCGACCTCGCCGTCAAGTACACCCCCGTCCTGGTGGAGATCAAGGAGCCCGAGGAGATCAAGATGAGCATCCTGGACCTCCAGGATATAGGCGTGGATCTGGCAGCGGTCTTCTTCGAGGCCTCCCACAAGATCGTCTCTCAGGGAGGCTAGTCAAGCCAGTCCCGCTGCCTCTCCCAGATATACCCCAGGACGCGCTCTCGGATAAAGACGATAGCCAGGATTATGATTCCCAGGAGGAGGGCCCACTGGAGGTTGTCCAGGACGGTCTCCCTGAGCCCCTTGATGTGGAAGGAATCACCGGCAGCGGCCACGGTTATGGTCACGGCTGTTGTGGCGCTCCTACCCGCGCTGTCCACCACTTTCACGGTCACCTTGTGGGTCCCTCCCCCGAATGCCCTGGTCAGGGCCTGGTCGGTGCCCAGCAACTTATCCCCCTCGAACCAGAGGTAAGAGACGATGGACCCGTTCTCGCTCGGTATCGCCCTGGCCGTGAGGGTGGTATTGCTATCGGGGGCGGCCTCCCGGTCAGGGCCCGCGTCCACGAAGGGGAGTTTTATACTGCCGGAGGAAGGGAAGACGGCTATGAGGACGGTATCGGTGGCGCTGGCGCCAGAGCTGTCCACCACCGTCAGGTTGAGGGTGCGGATTCCAACCTCGTCGAACCTCAGGTGGAGGTTCTGGGAGTTCCCCAGGATCTTCTTGCCCTCCGTCCACAGGTAGGAGACGATGTTCGCCCCGTTGGAAGGCGTTGCGTTGGCGGTCAGGGCCAGCGCTGTCCCTTCCAGCACGGCCATATCGGGGCCAGCGCTGACCTGGAGGGGACTGACGGGGGTGAGGGTGGGCAGCGGACCGCTGGTCACGTTGTCTGGGAGTTCTATAGAGAGGAGGTAGATGTGTCCCGTGAGCTGGCTCGCGGCCACGGCGTCGTTAAGCCTCCCATCCCCATTCAGGTCCAGCGCAACTATCTCCGTGGCGCCCGTCTGGTTGATCTGGGCCAGGACCTGCCCCCGGGAGTTGACCGCGTAGAGCTGCCCCCCCACCCTCCCATCCTTTCCTACCAGGACATCGTCCAGGATCCCGTCCCCATCGATGTCTACGGGGGCCAGGCCGGTAGCTCCTGGCACATTCACAGAGCCTGCTGCCTGTCCCTTGGAGTTCAGCCAGAAGACCCCGCTCTTGACGTTGAAGACCACGGTGCTCAGCTTCCCGTCCCCGTCAGGGTCCACGGCATAGAGGCTGACGGGGTCTCCATCGTGCCTCTGCTCGAACCTCCAGTCCACCCTCCTCCCTGAGGCATCGATGGCATCGAGGCGTATGATCTCGTTCTTCCCATCGTAGTAGGCAAAGGCCACCCCGTCCATAACCCCGCTCTCCTCCAGGTCCAAGCCCGCCATGGCCATGATCTTCCCGGCGACCCCCTGATCCCAGAGCTGCACCCCCTTGAAGTCCAGGGCGAAGACCGACTGGTCTGCCCCTACGATGATCCTATTCCCGACGATGACGATCTGGGAGGCGCCCCAGATGCCCGGCGGCAGGTCCGCTTCCCAGATTATCCCGCCGCGGCTGGCGTCTATGGCGTAGACCTTGGTCCAGGAGCCCACCACCACCTCGTCTATGTAGCCGTCCCCGTCAAGGTCCCCGGCGGCCGCGGAGTAACCCCTCACCCGTTCCCTCCACCTCTCCCTCCCCAGGGAGTCCACCCCAACCACATCATTCCCTGCCACCACCACGTCCTTCAGGAGCCCTCCCCTATCCATGTCCACCGGCACTATCCCTTCCACATTCCCCGCCTTCAGGTTCCAGTTCTGGGAGCCATAGGCCTGGGCCCAGGAACTGGTCCCGACCACGGCCGCGTGCGGTATCCCGTTCTTATCGAGGTCTACGGCGGCGATGGCCGTAGGGCGCAGCCCAGGATACTCACCCAGCACCCTCAGGTCACCATAGACTGAGGGCAGGAAGGCCATTACTATAAGGACAAAGGCCAGAACAGAAGGCGCTCGCATCTCGAGTCCTCTCCCTCTGGGACTCACTACTATATGATATATATAACTTCCCTCAGGGATAGGAAGGTTTATATATGCCCCACTTTCGTATAGATTTGCTAATTCTGAGGTGCTCCAAGCCTCGAATCGAAAGCTATATATATCGGGGATTTGGCAAAACTGTCAGAAACGGAAGAAACGGAGGTAAGATAGAATGGTGAATCTGAAGAAGATAGGGGCCATAGCGACGGGA
>JBBSVP010000226.1:0-2598 GCA_038046745.1 Candidatus Hydrothermarchaeota archaeon | reverse complement strand
CTTGGGTTCTCGTTATATGCCAAGAGATGTGGAATTGGCCCGTGATAGCGGAGATGTGAATAGCGAAGAGGACGCATGGAAACGGGAGAAAGAGAGAGTTCTGTCCTTTATTTATTCGATTATAGGCAGCGCCTTAGTACTAACTGTAATCGTAGGGATTTCTCTACTTATGTTCAGTAATCGGCCTTATCAGCTTGGAATAGAAGCAGCCCCCATGCAAGCAGCCATTGCCGGGTCTGCGTTTCTTCTCATGCCTTTGCTTACTTCAATAATAGGGGAATTTTTTCTATTTCTACTCAATGTTCCAGACTGCTTGAAACGTTAGTAAATGTCACTCTTCCAATAGTTGGCGCTTTTCTTAATTGTAGCCCCATAATCGCTTTTTCAACAATGACTTGGCGGTCCATACAACCAAGAGGGAGCTGGCCACCATAAACTAGCCCATCACCCCCAACCCAACACTACCCGCAATATGTGGTAATGTGACTATGCCCAGAGGTGCAACGCCCCTATATCGGAATTCTACTTTGCGATCTACTGTGAAGACCAAAAAGCATTTAAGCCCTGCCTGGAGGTTACTATTGGTGATTTTATGTTACAGAGACGGGAGATAGTCTGCCCCCACTGCAAGGAGAAGGTCGAACTGGACGTGGGGATCACGCAAATCCGGTCCTTGGAAGTGGGCTTCACCATAAAGGTACTGAAGGACGAGAAAGAACGCCAGGGCAAGGATAAGCCTGGAGAGAAGAAAGGCTAGAGATAACCCCTCAGGACCCTCTGGACAATCTCTTTCCCAATCCTCTCGAGGACCTCCTTTTCGAGACCTTGAACGACGGCCAGGAAGGCTAGGCTCCCTCTCGATACAGGGGCCTTGAGTTCGCCGAAGACCTCCGCCCCTAGCTTTGGATCGACGAGGTGGACCCTGATCACTCCGCCCTCCGCCACGAACCTCCCTTTTATGTGGCCTATCATCCCCGCCCCGGCCTTCATGCAGCCTTCGGCCATGGACTCGGCCAACGCCCTCAGGAGGCCCGCCAGCTCCTCCCCGGTCAGGGGCTTCGGGAAGACGAGTTCCACAGAGGTGCTGTAGTTATTCAGCCGCGCCTCCCTTATCAGGCGCGCCCCCAAGGTCTCCTCGTGGTCATGATCCTCTTCCATGGCCCATCATCCTCTCTATGAAGCCCGTGAGCTCCTTTATCCCCTGCCCCGTCCTGGCCGAGAAGAGGATCACCCGCGCCCCGGGGTTCGCCTGCCTCACCATCTCCTCGGTCCGCCGCACCTGCTCTTCCGTGGCTATGTCCACCTTGTTCACCAGGATCACGTCGGCGGCCTCCATCTGTTTCTCCAGGAGGCTCTTGAAGCCCTCCTCCCTGTGGGATCTGATGAGGCCCTCCATGGTCTCGTACCTGGAGGCGTCCATCAGGACGACGGAGGAGACCTCCTCCACCTCCCTCTCGGCGGCCGCCACGTCCTTTATCTGACTGGGTATAGCCACCCCCGTGGGCTCCACCAGGATGAGGCTCGGCTTGAAGCCCTCCTTGAGGGACCTGAGGGTCGTCACCAGGGAGCCGGCGACGGTGCAGCAGATACAACCAGACCCTATCTCCGTCACATCGAGGCCGTAGTCCCGCACGATCTTCCCGTCGATGGTCACCTCTCCGCAGTCGTTGACTATGATGGCCACGCGCTGGCCGTACTGGGAGGCGAGGGCCTTCCCGATCCTTATCAGGGTTGTGGTCTTTCCGGAGCCTAGGAACCCTCCTAGGATGAGCATCTTCATGGCGTGCTCTTGGCCGCCTCCTTGGCCTTCTCCAAGGCCTTGAGCTTCAGGAGGGACAGGTCAAAGACCTTCTCGGGGCAGGCGAGCTCGCACCTCATGCATGCGGTGCCGTTGCAGAACTCGGAGAGGATCTCTATATTGAACTTGCCGTCCTTCTTCTTTATCGGCAGGATCGCGCTCTCCGGGCACTCCTTCTCGCAGGTCCTACAGCCTATGCAGCCCTCGAACTGCCCCACGAGCTTTATCCCGATGTTCTCCACGATGGTTATCCCCGCGCCTATGTCCTCTATGTCCCTGCCCACGGTCCTCATCTCCTTGGGCTTCCTTATCTGCGGGAGCGGCTTGATGCCGTAGAGCTGGAGGTAGTGGTTGTACATCTCGAAGGGCATCCCCTCCTGCCAGTAGGCGAGCTCGCAGACGTAGGCGTTCTTGAAGGTCTCGGAGTTGGCGAACATCACATGCTTGGCCTTCATGGAATCGGCAAGCTCCTGGAGCTCGTCCAGCTTACCAGGATACCGCACGAGGTCCACGGCCATGGAGAGGGAGGTGTTCCCTGCCTGGACCGTCCTGTTGAGGGCGGGCGGTATGTAGCCGACCCTCTGGGCGTGGAGGGGGTTTACGTAGGTACCTGAGGCACCGCACATGTACATGGCCTCCACGTTCTCGTAGTCTATCCCGGCCGCCTCCGCCAGGGTTAGGTGCCCGGCCCTCAGGGCGCCCAGGGCCTTGGTAGCCTCGCTCAGGTCCTCCTCGGTGAAGTATATGCCGTCCTGGAGGTGGAGCTTGCGCTCGGCGTCCACGCGATCACGCTGCGGGTG
>JBBSVP010000225.1:0-3065 GCA_038046745.1 Candidatus Hydrothermarchaeota archaeon | reverse complement strand
GCCCCAGCCAAACTACCCACCTACCGGTGTCCCACCGAAGTGGTTAGTGGTACGGCCACAGATGGGTGGTGTTCCATTGGCGCCTCCACGGTGCCTAGCGACACCGCTTCGAAGGCTCCCACCTACGCTCTACATCCGCCACCATACCACAACGATAAGCTGTAGTAAAGCTCCACAGGGTCTTCTTTTCCCGTTGGGAGTCGCTGGTCTGTTCACCAGCACAACAGTTTCACCGGATTCCAGTCGGGGACAGCAGGGACCTCGTTCGTCCATTCATGCGAGTCGCCAATTAAGCGACAAGGTATTACGCTACCTTAAGAGGGTTATAGTTACCCCCGCCGTTTACCGGAGCTTAGTCCCGTTGAACCGGGGTTTGACTTACCGGCACTGGGCAGGAGTTAGCAACTGTACTCACCCTTACGGGCTAGCAGTTACCTATGTTTTTATTAAACAGTCGGGCCCCTCTTGTCACTGAGACCTGCCCCTCGCGGGGCAGGCACCCCTTCTACCGAAGATACGGGGCTAGTTTGCCGAATTCCCTCGACTGGATTGCTCCGTTACGCCTTAGGCTTCTTACCTAGGGGCACCTGTGTCGGTTCTAGGTACGGACACAAAGGATCCTTTCCTTCCCCTTTTCACGGGCTCCAGGGCTCAACCAAGATCCCCTAACGGGAATCCCATCGTGCATTCACCTGGTTCTCATCATTACGATACTCCCCAGGTTTCAACACTTAGATAGGAAGACAATCCTACTTGATCTACCCCGAAGCGTCAGGGAGAGGACTTGCGTTGCCGCACGTACCTCTGTGGTACAGGAATTTTAACCTGTTTCCCCTTCGGCCATCTCGAGTTACGAATGGTCTTAGGACCGACTAACCCTCAGCTGACGATCATTGCTGAGGAAACCTTGCCCTTTCGGCGGTTGGGATTTTCACCCAACTTCGCTGCTACTACTAGCGGGATTCTCAATCCTGTTCGGTGCAGAGGAACTTACGCCCCTCCTTCAACCCAGACAGGACGCCTCTCTACTAAATGTCCTTGCGGACTTCTGGGGTGTCGGTAGCCAACTTAACCCTGTCGATTTTCAGGGCCCTTGACCTCGGCAGGTGATCTGTTACGAACTCTTTAAAGGGTGGCTGCTTCTAAGCCTACCTACCCGCTGTCTGAGGCCGAGGACGCCTTTCTTATTTAATACTTAGCTGGCATTTATGGACCTTAACCCCAGTCTGGGATATTCCCCTCTCGGACAAGGACCTTACGCCCCCGCCCTCACTCCGGCCTTCTACGGTGATGGAAGCTTCGGAGTTTGACAGGGTGTTAACTCCTTTCGGAGTCAGTCACCCAATCAGTGCTCTATACTGCCATCCACCTCCAGCCAGGCTGTCCTGCGAGACATTTCGAGAGGAACCAGCTGACACCAGCCTTGATTAGCCTTTCACCCCTAGCCCAAGATTACCCGAGTGATTTGCATATCAACACCGGAATCGGGCCTCCACCGCGCTTTCGCACGACTTCACCCTATCATGGGCTAGATCGACTGGTTTCGGGTCCCACGGCTATGACTCCGGGCACTTTCATACCCCGTCCCTCATTCCTTGCGGAAATGCGGACCTGTCGCTTTCGCTACGGTTCCGGGCTTTTAACCCTTAACCTCGCCATAACTGTGGACTCCCCGCCCCGTTTTTCAACACGGATGGCACGACTCTGGTCCCCTCTCCTCGTACTCCTCCCTCACGAGAGTTTCCTTCGGAGAGGCTCAATCCTTTCGAGCCGTGCCGGGCTATAACCATCTAGTTTCAGGCTCTTTTTACCCCCTGTCAAGGGTACTTTTCAGCCTTCCCTCGCGGTACTATTGCGCTATCGGTCTCAATACGTATTTAGAGTTGGAAGTCGATGCCTCCCACCTTCACGCGCGATATCCGACGCACGCTACTCTCGGCATGCCACAACCCTTCAGGTTCCGCCTACGGGGCTTTCACCCTCTATAGCGTCCCTTTCCAGGGAACTTCGGCCTCCCTGAGGCGGGTTGTATACGGCATGCCAACCCCACATCCCCCCGTAATTGCTTACGGGGGTTCGGTTTGCTCTCTGCCGGTTTCGATCGCCTTTACTAACGGCATCCCTATTGGTTTCTTCTCCTGCGGGTACTAAGATGCTTCAATTCTCCGCGTTCCTGCCCGTTACCGGGCCTCGTAGGTTTGCTACGAGAGGAGTCCCATTCGGAAACCCTGAGTTCAAAGGCCACATGCGCCTCGCCCAGGCTTATCGCAGCTTGTCACGTCCTTCGTCGGCGTCTTGAGCCAAGCCATCCTCTAGATGGTGTAATGTATCCGGTCCTACTAAGGCGCTGGATCAGATTGCGCTCCACGACCCTATGCAAGGCCTCAGCGTCTGATGATCAGACTCGGCCCCTTCACCTGGGAGGCAAGCCTCCAAGGCTGCACCGATGAACATGATGGATCCATTTACATGGACCCGCCGGGATTTGAACCCGGGGCATCCCGCCTGCAAAGCGGGCACTCTTCCAACTGAGCTACGGGCCCCTATATAAACATGTGCCCGATAACATAAGCCCGATAGATTTGGTGCCTAGCCACGATGCGTTTGCACAGGAGGTGATCCAACCGCAGCTTCCGCTACGGTTACCTTGTTACGACTTCACCCCCCTCACGAAACCTAGGCTCGACCGTATCCGGAGGACATAGCCTCGCCTAGACCTCACTCGGGTGGTGTGACGGGCGGTGTGTGCAAGGAGCAGGGACATATTCACCGCGCCGTAATGAGACGCGATTACTAGGGATTCCGGCTTCATGTGGGCGAATTACAGCCCACAATCCGAACTAAGACCGGGTTTGGGGATTTCCTCCTCCTTTCGAAGTTGGGACCCTTTGTCCCGGCCATTGCAGTCCGCGTGTAGCCCAGGGGATTCGGGGCATACTGACCTATCGTCGCTCGCTCCTTCCTCTTGCTTATCGCAAGCGGTCCCCTTAATGTGTGGAAGTCCCCGAGGGGACTCCCTGACAATTAAGGGCACGGGTCTCGCTCGTTGCCTGACTTAACAGGAC
>JBBSVP010000224.1:0-1896 GCA_038046745.1 Candidatus Hydrothermarchaeota archaeon | reverse complement strand
GCGACCTGAACTTCGCCATGCGGATGGTCATGGCCGGGGCCGAGCTCGTCTGCGCAGGGGCCAGCGCCCACTTCAGGGGCTCCTTCCACGGGGACGAGGGCCTCTTCCTGGGGGAGGCGGCCCTGGCCCAGGCCATCGCCTTCGGTGCCTCAGCGGAGGTCACCTACGTGGGGAAGCCTTACCCCGAGATCTTCCGCAGGGCCCTGGAGCTCAAGAACGCGGGGATAGCCGAGGCGGTAATGGTAGGAGATACCCTGCGTTCCGACATCAGGGGGGCGCGAGAGCTCGGGATCACCTCCATCCTCGTGACCCAGGGGAGCACCCTGGACCTGGGCGGGGAGAGGCCGGACCTGGTGGTGAGGGACGTGGGGGAGCTGTATAAAAAGTTATTTTAGGGGGACACTGCCGGTTGCTATGAGATGAGCCTGCATGGATATTGAAATTATTCTGCTTTTGGTACTGGCTGCCGTTTTTCACAGCTTGTGGAATGTTTTAGCTAAAAAAAGCCTGGATAAGCAGGTATTTTTGTGGCTATCATTGTTATCGTTATCTATAATGTTCTTTATGCCTTTTTATTACTTATATGCGCATATAACTCCTGTTGGGTGGGGATACATCATCCTTTCTGGTATTTTAGAAGCTATTTACTTTGTTCTTCTGGGCAGTGCCTATCAGCTCGGTGACCTCTCGTTGGTTTATCCTTTGGCTCGTGGTTCAGCCCCTGTGTTTGTCACTCTCTTTGCCTTTTTCCTCTTGGACGAAGCTGTCTCTCCAAAAGGACTCGCCGGTATTCTCCTCATCGTAGGGGGAATCTATACAATGCACCTCAAATCCATTAACTGGCAGGGACTTGGCGCACCGCTGATGTCACTGAGGGAGAGAACCTCGCAACTGGCTCTGCTCACCGGCCTGACCACCGCAGGCTATCTGCTTGTCGACAGAGTAGGGATAAGCTACGTCGATCCTCTACTGTACGTATACCTCATTTTCTTCGTGGCCGCTGTCCTGATTGCCCCTTACATTATATGGAAAAAATCGAATTTCATCGCAAGAGAATGGAGGGCTAACAGGCTATCAATCGTTGCTGTAGCGGTGATGTATGTCGCCTCCTACCTGCTGGTGCTCTTCGCAATGGGGTCCAGTAAACTCGGCTATATCTCCTCCGTCCGTGAGGTGTCGGTTGTTTTCACGGCCATCATAGGGACTTTGGTCCTGCAAGAGGCCTTTGCTGAGAGGAGAATTCTGGGGTCTATCTTCATCTTTGCAGGAATCCTCCTCATTGCGCTGGCGAGATGAGAGACGATTTAAACTACAGATTACCGAAAAGTTATTTTAAGGCCCGCGCCAACCCCTACCCATGGCCAACCCCTTCCGAGGCCTGAGCAGGAACGTCCTCATCTTCGGGTTCGTCAGCCTCCTCACCGACGCCAGCACCGAGATGATCCTGCCCATCCTCCCCCTCTTCCTGGTGAGCATCGGCGCCGAGAAGGCGGCCATAGGCCTCATCGAGGGGGTGGCCGAGAGCACCTCCAGCCTCCTCAAGGTCTTCTCGGGCTGGTACTCGGATAAGCTGGAGAGGAGGAAGGGGCTGGTGGCCTCGGGCTACGGCCTCTCCGCGGTGACTAAGATCTTCTTCGCTCTAGTAGTGACCTGGCCCCAGGCCCTGGCGGTGAGGTTCGTGGAGAGAGTAGGGAAGGGGATAAGGACCTCCCCCAGGGACGCCATAATAGCCGACTCCACGGACCCGAGGCTCATGGGCAAGGCCTTCGGCTTCCACAGGGCCATGGACACCAGCGGGGCCATCCTGGGCTCCCTCCTGGCCTTCCTCCTGGTGGCATCCTTCACCTACCAGGAGATCTTCCTCCTCTCCGTCATCCCGGGGGCCATCGCCGTGGT
>JBBSVP010000223.1:0-4197 GCA_038046745.1 Candidatus Hydrothermarchaeota archaeon | reverse complement strand
CGGAGCTCTGGGCGGAGCCACCATGGCCGCTAACACCGTCTTCTTCTCAGGCAGGTCGCCGGAGGAGGTCTTCGGGCCCCTGGCGGAGGCTGTGGCATGCCATCCGAATATCAAGGTCCACCTCCATTCCGCCCTGAAGGAGATAAAGGGCTTCAGGGGGAATTTCGATGCCACGATACTGGAGGGCGGCAGAGAGGAGACCCACAAGGTCGGGGGGATCCTCCTGGCCACGGGCTCCAGGGAGCTGAAGCCGGAGGGGCTCCACCTCTACGGGTCCGAGGGGGTGATGACCCTGGGCGAGATGGAGGAGGCCCTCAAGAGGGGAGATAAGCCCAGGAGCGTAGCCTTCATCCAGTGCGTGGGCGCCAGGACGAAGGACCGCCCCTACTGCTCCCGCACCTGCTGCCTCGATGCGGTCAAGAACGCCATCCACCTGAAGGAGAGGTACCCGGAGGGTCCGGTTTACATCCTCTACAGGGACATGATGACCTTCGGCCTCTACGAGGACGAGTACCGGCGCTCCCAGGCTCTCGGCGTGCGATACCTGAAGTACAGCCCCGAGAACCCCCCCAGGGTCGAGCGCTCCGGCAGCGCCTTCAAGGTGAGCCTCAGGGACGCCCTCCTGGGGGCCGAGGCGGAGATGGAGGTGGAGAGGGTGGTCCTGAGCACCCCCCAGGTACCGGCTGAAGGGGCCGAGGAACTGGCCAAGATCCTCAAGGTCCCCAGATCCCCGGACGGCTTCTTCATGGAGGGCCACGCCAAGCTGAGGCCCCTGGAGTTCACCCAGGACGGCCTATACTTATGCGGCTCCTGCCAGGGGCCCAAGGAGCTGCCCCACATAATAGCCCAGGCCTCTGGCGCGGCAGCGCGGGTCTGCGCCCTCCTCTCGATGGAGGTCCTGGAGACCGAGGCAACGACGGCGATCATCGATGAGGAGCTCTGCGTGGGCTGCGGCCGGTGCACCAAGGTCTGCGTCTTCGGCGCTCTGGCGCTGGAGAAGAACGAGCGGGGGGAGTACAAGTCCAGGGTGAACTCGGCCCTCTGCAAGAGCTGCGGCGCCTGTGCGGCCGTCTGCCCCAACGGGGCCATAACCCCCAGGAACTTCTCCAGGGAGCAGATCATAGCGATGATAGACCAGCTCCTGGAGGTGCCTCATGGAGTCTGAGCCCAAGGCCATCGTCTTCGCCTGCAACTGGTGCGCCTATGCAGGGGCGGACCTGGCAGGGGTCTCCAGGAAACAGTACCCGCCCACGGTGAGGGTGATCAGGACCATGTGCTCCGGGCGTTTCGACCCTACCTTTGTCCTGAGGGCCTTCGAGAAGGGCATAGACGGGGTCATGGTCCTGGGATGCCACCCCGGGGACTGCCAGTACCTGGAGGGGAACCTGAAGGCCGAGAAGAGGTTCCAGATGACCAGGCGCCTCCTGGAGGCCGTGGGCTTCGATCCCGAGCGCTTCTGGCTCAGGTGGGTCTCGGCGGCCGAGGGCGCCAAGTTCGCTGATCTCGTGAAGGAGTTCACGGAGGTCCTCAAGGGGAAGGGGCCAAACCCCTTGAGGGTAGGAGGTGTGGAAGTTGGATAGTCCGAGGATCGGGGTATACGTCTGCAAGTGCGGCCTCAACATAGGGGCCGTCGTCGACTGCGATGCCGTGGCCGAGTACGCCAAGGGACTCCAGGACGTCGTCCTGGCAAAGGCCTCCAAGTACACATGCTCCGACGCCACCCAGGTGGATATAAAGAAGGACATAAAGGAGCACAACCTCAACCGCGTAATCGTCGCCTCCTGCTCCCCCAGGCTCCACGAGTCCACCTTCCGGAGGACCGTCGAGGAGGCGGGCCTGAACAGGTACCAGTTCATCATGGCCAATATCAGGGAACATTGTTCCTGGGTCCACATGAAGGAGCCGGACCAGGCCACGGCCAAGGCGAAAGACCTGGTCAAGATGGCAGTGGCCAAGGCCCGCCTCCTGGAGCCCCTGGTCTCCATCAAGGTCCCTGTGGAGAAGAAGACCCTGGTGGTGGGCGGCGGCGTGGCCGGCATGAGGGCGGCCCTGGACCTGGGCGATATGGGCTTCGAGACCTACCTGGTGGAGCGCCTCCCCTCCGTGGGCGGGCGGATGGCCCAGCTGGACAAGACCTTCCCTACCATGGACTGCTCCATATGCATCCAGGGCCCTATGATGTCGGACGTGGGGAAGCACGAGCGGATCAAGCTCCTCACCTACCACGAGGTGAAGAAGGTCGAGGGCTACGTGGGGAATTTCAAGGTCACCCTCCTCCGGAAGCCCCGCTACGTGGACGCGAAGGAGTGCAACGGGTGCGGTGACTGCTTCGCCGTCTGCCCAGTGAAGATGCCAGGCGAGTTCGACCAGGGCATGGGGGTCAGGGGGGCCGTCTACCGGATGTTCCCCCAGGCCGTGCCCAACGTCGCCACCATCGACAAGGAGCACTGCATCAACTGCGGCCTCTGCGAGATCGTCTGCGAGCGGAGGGCGATCCGCATGGACGACAGGGAGGAGGAGTTCGCCGTGAACGTGGGCTCCATCATCCTCTCTACGGGCTTCGATGTCTACGACCCCATGGAGAAGAACGACTACCACTACAAAGACTATCCGAACGTGATCACGGGGCTGGAGATGGAGAGGCTGATGAACGCCTCCGGTCCCACCCTGGGGCACGTGGTCAGGCCCTCGGACGGAAAAGATCCCAAGCGGGTAGCCTTCGTCCTCTGCGTCGGGACCAGGGACAGGGGGGACGAGTCCTACTGCTCCGGGGGCGTCTGCTGCATGTACAGCCTCAAGCTGGCCTCCATGATGAAGGAGAAGCACCCCGAGGACGAGGTCTACATATACTACATAGACATAAGGGCCACGGGGAAGGGCTTCGAGGAGCTCTACACCAGGGCCAGGAAGAACGGGATAAAGTTCATCCGCGGGAAGCCCGGGGAGATCATGGAGGACCCGGCCACCAGGAACCTCACCCTGATAGGCGAGGATACCCTCGCCGGGACCGTCATGGAGCGGGAGTTCGACCTCGTCGTCCTCTCCACTGGGATAAAGCCCAAGACCGATGCCATGGCCGTCTCCCAGACTTTCGGCATCTCCAGGTCTGCCGAGGGCTTCTTCCTGGAGAAGCACCCGAAGCTGGCGCCCGTGGACACGCCCACCGATGGGGTCTTCGTCTCCGGGGCCTGCCAGGGGCCCAAGGACGTCCCCACGGCGGTGGTCCAGGCCCGCGCTGCCGCCACAGCCGCCGCCACCCTCATGATCCCTGGGGAGATAACCCTGGGGGGCGACATAGCGACCCACATCCCGGAGCGGTGCGTGGGCTGCGGGATCTGCGCCAAGACCTGCGCCTACGGGGCCTGGCATATCGTAGAGCTGCAGGTGAACGGGGAGACGAAGAAGAAGGCCGAGCTGACGAGGGCCCTCTGCAAGGGGTGCGGCACCTGCGCCGCCGAGTGCCCCAAGGAGGCCATCGAGATGAAGCACTTCACCGACGCCCAGATCGAGGCCCAGATCATGGCAGTCCTGGAGGAGAACCCGGGGGAGAAGGTCCTGGGCTTCCTCTGCAACTGGTGCTCCTACGCCGGGGCAGATAATGCCGGAGTATCCAGGATGCAGTATCCGGCCAACCTGAGGATCATAAGGCTGATGTGCACCGGGAGGGTGAACAAGAAGTTCATCGAGAAGGCCTTTGACCTGGGGGCCGGCATGGTCACGGTCATGGGATGCCATCCGGGGGACTGCCATTATCTCTCAGGCAACGCCCACATGGCCAGGCGGGAGAAGAAGATCAGGTCCATGCTGGAGAAGAAAGGAGTGGAGCAGGACCGCTTCCGTCTGGACTGGGGCTCGGCCTCCGAAGGCGTAAAATTCCAGAGGGCTGTTACGGAGGTGGTGGGCAAGCTGAAGGAGCTGGGGCCCAGGAAGGCCGCCGTCCCGCCTCCGGGCGAGGCGAAGGCGGCGGGGGCCGAGTAGCCGCCTGGGATAAACCTTTATAAACCCCCAGCTACATAACTTTACGAACTTTTGGAGATGAGACCGCATGGGCATGTACAGTTATATCTCGGAGGCTTGGAAGAGGCCCAAGGAGAGTTACGTCAAGAAGCTCCTCTGGTCCAGGACCGTCTCCTGGCGGCAGGGCCCGACGGTGGCCCGAGTGGAGCGGCCCTTGAGGCTGGACAGGGCCAGGGCCCT
>JBBSVP010000222.1:0-3072 GCA_038046745.1 Candidatus Hydrothermarchaeota archaeon | reverse complement strand
ATCCGGGGAACAGCGGCGGCCCCCTCCTCAACACCAGGGGGGAGGTGATAGGGATCAACACCAGGGTCTTCTCCAAGAGGCGGGGGGAGGGGCTGGGCTTCGCTATCCCGAGCGACACGGCCAGGAGGGTTGCCGAGGAGCTCATGGAGAAGGGGAGGGTAGTGCACCCCTGGCTCGGTATCTCGGGGAGGACCCTCACGGACGAGATGAGGGAGGCCCTCAACCTCTCGGTGGAAGGCGTCCTGGTCACCTCCATAATCGAAGGCGGCCCTGCCCACCGGGCTGGGCTTCGCCCCTCAGGCGATCTGCCGGGGGATATCATCCTGGGGCTCGGGGGTGAGAAGGTCGAGAGCATGGACGAGCTCGTGAGGATCGTCCAGGGGCACCGAGTAGACGAGGAGTTGGAGATTCAATTCCTGAGAAACGGGACCGAGATGAAGGTCACCGTAACCCTGGGGGAGAGGCCGAGGAGGTAGCGGGGGAGGCGGCCGCGGCCCCGGCAGCGGGGCGGAAGCCGATAGTTATTTAATCCGCCGCCGGGAGGTAGCTTCATGGAGAGCCCGGAGGGGAGGAAGGTCGACATCCTGGTCCTGGGCGCTGGCTTCGGTGGGCTCTACGCGGCCCTCTACCTCCAGGAGGAGTTCCGCCACGAGCGGGACGTGGAGGTGGTCCTCATAGACCAGAACAACTACCACACCTTCACCCCCCTCCTGCCGGAGGTGGCCGCGGGGGCCATCCTCTCCCAGCACGTTACCTACCCCCTGCGGCAGCTGGGCTTCAGGTTCATCCAGGGCGTCGTCAAGGGCATAGACCTCCAGGCCAAGAGGGTCGTCCTGGAGACCATAGAGCTGCGCTACGACTACCTGGTCATAGCCCTGGGCTCCGTCTCCGACTACTTCGGGATGGAGGAGGTGAGGCGCAACTCCCTGGTCCTCAAGTCCCTCTGGGACGCTCTGGTGATAAAGAACCACATCCTCAAGGTCTTCGAGGCCGCAGCCATCGAGGGGGACGAAGAGAGGAAGAGGGCTCTCCTCACCTTCGTGGTGGCCGGGGCGGGGCCCGGTGGCGTGGAGGTGGTCTCAGAGATCCGCCATTACATCACCGGGACCCTAGCCAGTTATTACCCCACCATCGAGGTGGGCCAGGTGAGGACGGTCCTGGTCCACGCCGGCGATAGGGTCCTCCCTCACCTCACCCCCGACCTCTCCCAGGCGGCCCTGGAGGAGCTCAAGAAGATGGGCATAGAGGTGAGGCTCAAGACCAGGGTAACGGGTGCCCCGGAGGGGCAGGTCCTCCTGGGGGGACAGGAGGCCATACCGACGAGGAGCCTCCTCTGGACCACCGGAGTCAAGGCGAGCCCCGTGGCCGATACCATGCCGGTGGAGAGGGACAGGAGCGGGCGGATCAAGGTCGACGAGTACCTGGAGGTGCTGGCGTTCCCGGGCGTCTACGCCGTAGGGGACATAGCCTGCGCCATAGATCCAAGGGCCGGGAAGCATTTCCCACCCGTGGCGCCCGTGGCCATAAGGGAGGGGGTGATGGCGGCCGTGAACATCATTAACGACTACCGGGGAAGGCCCAAGGAGCCCTTCAGGTACGACTACCTGGGGGACATGGTCTCCCTCGGGTCCAACTCGGCCATCGTCATCTTCCTGGGCATCAAGATAAAGGGGCGGCTCGGCTGGTGGTTCTACAGGGCCACCTTCCTCCTCAAGCTCTTCGGCTTCAGGAACAAAGTGCTCCTTCTGATCCACTGGATCGAGGGCCTCTTCTTCGAGCGGGATATATGTCTGGTGGAGGGGTGCGCAGAAAGGATTTTATAATACCCGGACGGAAGGCACTACCATGCCTCTGGGCGTCGTCCACCCCATAGCCGTCCACCTCCACATCGCCCTCTTCACCATGGGCTTCATCTCCATGTACTACTGGTTCTTCAAGGGGCTGGTCACGTCGGTCTTCGAGAACTACCTCCACGACCTGGCCCACTACAACACCCTGGCGGGGGTCGTCTTCCTGGTCGTCGCCATGGCCACGGGCATCAGGGATGGGATGGCTGGGATCATAACCTCCTTCGGTCCCCCCCTGGGGCGGTGGCTCTACATCAAGGCCGGTCTCGCCTTCTTCACCCTGGCCGTCTACCTCGTCTTCCTCCTCAAGAGCAACCAGAAGCGGCGGTATCTGCAGGAGGATAGCCGTCTTCTCTTCTGGTGCCTCGGTACTCAAGCCCTGGGTTTCCTACTCATGGTGGCCACGACCGCCATAGGGACCATGATAGTCTATTATCCCTCTCTTCTGGCGGGCTAGTCCCTCAAGACCATCGTCCCGATCCCCTCGTCGGTGAAGAGCTCCAAGAGGATCGAGTGCTTTATCCGACCGTCTATGATGTGGGTCTTCTCCACCCCGCCCTCCACGGCCTTGGCGCAGGCTTTGAGCTTGGGGATCATGGACCCCTCGATGACTCCTTCTTGGAGGAGGGCCTCCATCTCCCCGGACCTTATCGTCCGCAGGAGGGACCCCTCGTCCTTCAGGTCCCTCAGGACCCCTGGGACGTCCGTCAGGACGATGAGCTTCTTGGCATGGAGGGCCAGGGCCACGTCGCCGGCCACGGTATCGGCGTTGAGGTTGAGGCTCTTCCCATCCTTCGTAAGACCTATAGGTGCTATGACAGGCACATAATCATGGGCCGTCAAGATCTCCAAGATCTTGGGGTTGATCTGCTCGGTCTCTCCCACAAGCCCCAGGTCCACCTCCCTCTCCACACCGGCCCTGAGGACCTTCTGGGGCGCCTTCTTCCGCGCCATTATAAGCTGCCCGTCCTTCCCAGAGAGCCCGACGCCCATCCCACCGACGGCATTGAACCTGGATACGATCTCGGTGTTTATCTTCCCAACCAGGACCATCTTGACGATGTCCATCGTCTCTTCGTCGGTGATCCTGAGCCCATCTATGAACTGGGGTTTCTTCCCCATCTTCTCCATGGCCTTTGAGATCTCGGGGCCGCCGCCGTGGACTACCACGGGCTTCATCCCCACGTACTTGAGGAGGATGGTATCCTTTATCGTCCAGTCCATG
>JBBSVP010000221.1:3254-6576 GCA_038046745.1 Candidatus Hydrothermarchaeota archaeon | reverse complement strand
GACCAACGAGACGATGCTCAGGACCCTCCGCTTCTCCACCCGCCTCCCCTCCGACTACCTCTCCTACACCATGCCCTACCCGCTCCCAGGGACCGACCTCTACGAGAAGGTGCAGGGTGCCATGGTCAGGGACGAGTGGAAGATGGCAGGGCACAACATCCTCATGTTCAAGGGCGAGTTCAGGGAGGCGAAGCTCAAGTTCGGGATCTACAAGGGTGTCATCCAGCATCGCCTCAGGAAGCGCGGCTTCCACCTGGCCGCCGATTTCTTCGAGGTCCTCACCGACCCCCTCTTTAGGATTCTATAAACCTTCCCCTCGTTATAATCCCGGCCGTTGGTGGCGAGCTGGAGGGCATCTAACCTGCCCGGTCTGCCCCTTACGGGGCGGGTACGGGAAAGGAGGAAACTCCACCCATCCTGTGGAACCCGGATGCTGCGAGGCATAAGCCGAGAGGCTTCGCTCTGGAGCAGAAACGAGACGCCCCCGCGCACATGGCCATGATGCCTTTGGCTGAGGACGTGCGGGGAGGCGGTGAAACGGCCAACGCCGGGGATGCAAGCCCAAGAGGTTGCCGATGAGGTCCACAAGAGGCACGTGGTAGGGCGCTCAGACGAATGATGCCCAGAACAAAAGGTGGGTTACTCCCAGCACGCCGCTTACAATGATAGAAGCCATACCCATATAGTTGATAAAACGGTGATGACAAAAGTTGCTTTTTTAGAGCGTGGGTCAACAGATTTTTAAACAGACCCAAAGGAGAGAGGACATAGGCATGAAGATCACCGTAACGACCGACAGGGAACAGGAGCTGGAGGTCGAGGACGGGGCCACCATCGAGGCCCTCCTGGCCCGCCTGGGGATAAACCGCGAGACTGTGGCGGTCAGCCTGAACGGCGCCCTGTGCACCGAGGAGGAGCCGCTGAAGCCCGGGGATAGGCTGCGGGTGATAAAGGTGGTGACAGGTGGCTGAGTGCGACAAGTGCGGCGCCAGGGCCGTCTACAATCGGCGGTACTGCGGCCAGAGGCTCTGCCGGGAACATTTTATCGCGTATATCGAGGCCAGAGTCCGAAGGGCTGTAAAAGCCCAGAAGATATTCGAGCGGGGGGAGAAGGTCGGGGTCGCCCTGTCAGGGGGGAAGGACAGCTCGGCCCTCTTACACCTCTTGTCGCAGCTGTCCATGGGCCTCGAGCTCCACCCCATAGCCATCGACGAGGGGATAGCAGGCTACAGGTCCCATGGCTTGGAGGCGGCAAGGGCTCTGTGCTCCCAGCTCGGGCTGGAGCTCCATATCGTATCCTTCAGGGAGCGGCTCGGCCACACCCTGGACGAGATGGTGAAGTGGGGAAGCGGCTACGCCGGGTGCACCTACTGTGGGGTCTTCCGGAGGAGGCTTCTGAACGATGCCGGCAGAGAACTGGGCCTGTCGAAGATAGCCACGGGGCACAACCTGGACGATGAGGCCCAGGCGGTGATGATGAATTACATCAGGGGCGATATAGAGCGCCTCCTCCGCCTCGGCGCCCCCGGAGACCTGGGCCTCCTGCCCAGGGTGAAGCCCCTCCAGGAGGTCCCGGAGAAGGAGGTCGCCATCTACGCCCTCCTGCGGGAACTGCCGCTCAGCCTGGAGGAGTGCCCCTATGCAAGGGACGCTTTCCGCCTCGGGATAAGGGATTTTATAAACGGCCTGGAGCTGGCGAACCCGGGGATAAAGTACTCCATATTCCGGGGGTATAAGCGGCTTTTACCGCACCTCGCAACCTACCCTCGCACAGCGGTCAAGAGGTGCGGGGCCTGCGGGGAGCCCACACCCAATCTCCTCTGCAAGGCCTGCGAGCTCCTGGGGGGCCCTACATGAATAGGATGGGCTCACTCCTCTGGACGACCTCGTGGATGAGGCGCTCGGCCTTCTCTCGCTGGAGGCCCAGGGCCGCAGCCCGGCCTTTGAGCCAACGCCTCAAGAGGCTCTGGGCCTTGTACTCCAGCAGTTTTGGGACCGCGTTCTTGGCCACGGGGCGGAAGCCCTTCGGGTCCAGGAGCCTGTCGAGGGTGAAGTACTCGATCCTGTAGGGCCTGTCGTCGTACTCGAAGACCTCCGCCGAGATGGTGTATGCCCCTTCCTTCGTCAGATCTACCAGCTCTCCCTTTATATACACAGACCAGCCGGAAGGCGTCTCCTCGAACCTCGCCTCTCGGATATCATCTACCCTGAACTTGAGCTCCTCTCCCCGCTCGTTGACCACACCCAGCAGCTGGAGCATTCAACCTAACTTCTAGGCTGGGATATAAAAAATTGATGGTTTTCTGTCGAAAAGCTACCTGCCCACCCCACCAGAGGGTACCGACGAAGCCAGTACTCCTACCAACTCCCTCCTAACTCGCCAGGGAGTCAAACCTTAAGAAAGGGCCGGGACCGGGAATCGAACCCGAGCCAGGGGATCCACAGTCCCCAATTCTACCATTAAACTATCCCGGCCATGGCGATAGTAAGCCCGCCGGATATTTAAAACTACCCGACGAAAATCTTTATATCCACCGGGAGAGAAGGGCGGCCATGGAACTAGCCAGGGTCGCTCACTTGGCTCTCACCACCATCCACTGCGGGGGGCTTACCATAGCTCTCCTGGCCAACGCCCTCCTGCTCCTCGGCGGTGATTATCTCCTCGTGGCCCTCTTCAACGGTACTATAGCCTTCTTAGCCCTCATCATGAACCTCCTGGTGGGCACCTTCCTGGCCCCTCCACACGCCCTCACTCCCGGTATAAGGAAGATGAGGACCTATGCCCTCCTCGCAGCCCTCCCCTGGGCCTCGCGACCTTTGGACTCCTCTTCGTCTCCTTCCTCTCGGGGCTCGGGCAGGCCTAGAAGGTGTCGAGGGCCTCCAGGGTCTTCTCCCTTACCTTGGCCACGCTCTCGTTGGTAGTCTCGTTGAGGGAGGTGGCGGCGCTCTTTGTCATGCTGGAGTAGACGGCGAAAGTGACCGTCGCGGCCACTATCACACCCCCAACCAGGAGGATATACTCCATGCCTCCCTGGGCCCTCTCCTCGCGCAGCAGTCTCTCAAACATCAGCTTCTTTAGCTTATTATCGACTATGCCAATATATAATTTTTGGTATATTGTCTATTATAAAAAAGCAATAGGTTCAATTTTTTGGGCACGGCCCGCCCTCCTAGAGGGCATTATCATGCCCCCTGGGCCTTCTCCTCACGCAGCAAGACACAGGGTGGGCAGAAGTCGCCCCATGGGCCCGGCCGGACTCGAACCGGCGACCTCCACGTTGTAAGCGTGGTGTCATAACCCCTAGACCACGAGCCCCAATCT
>JBBSVP010000221.1:0-3154 GCA_038046745.1 Candidatus Hydrothermarchaeota archaeon | reverse complement strand
CGACCTCCACGTTGTAAGCGTGGTGTCATAACCCCTAGACCACGAGCCCCAATCTGGAGAGGAGCCACGGGATATTTATCTCTTTCCCGAGTACGGCTCTGCCCTGGCCCAGTAGAACTCGAAGAGCTCCCGGGCCCAATCCATGAATGCCTTGTCCTCTCCGTGGATCCAGGCAGAGAGATCCACCTTCCCGTCCTGCCCAGGGAGGGCTAGCCCAGCCTTCCCTCCGAATATGTACATGGAGATGGTTACGTCCTCCAGGGTCTTGATCTGGAAGCTCTCCTCCAGCCCCCGGAGCTTCTCACCCCTGGACTCCAGGAAGGCATCGATGGACCCGCGGCGGGAGACGACCCTGAGGGTGGACCCGTCGGCCAGCTTGTCGGCCACGATCTCTCCCGTGGTGAGGAGGAACTCCGGCACGATGGCCAGGATCTCGTCCCTCTGGACCCTCTTGAGATGCTCATGGGCGTAGTTTATGTTCTCGATGAAGCCGCTGAGGAACCGCCCCTTGGCTAGCTTCCCCACCCGGTAGAAGAGGTAGGGGGGTAGGGGGGACGGGTCGTGGGCCAGGAAGTAGCCCGAGTTCTCGGCCAGGAACTCCAGGGAGGGGAGGAAGGAGAGGACGAGGGAACCGAAGGAGGTTATGGCGTAGTCACCCTCCGCCTGTCTGGCAATGAGGTCCACCTTGGCTAGCCTCTCCAGGTGCCTGGCAGCCTCAGAGGTCGTCATGTCCAGCTCCTCCGACAGCCTGGACATCTTCCTGGCCCCATGCCGGAGAGAGGAGAGGATCGCAAGCCTCTTCTCGTTCGATAGCTCCTGGAAGAGGTGGTACGGCTTCATGGACCTCCCTATCCCTGGGGTGGTATAAAGTTTACGAGGCTGGGAACTGTAGAGACTTCTGGATATGAAACTCTTATGTAGTGTTACGGATCTTATGTAGTGTTACGGAAATAGATTTTCAAGTATCAAAAACTACATGTTGTTAAATACCTGGTTAAAAACGATAAATTGGTTATTGATGGAGACTAATATGGGAATTCAAAAAGACAGTGAAGAACTATTGGTTTACATCTATAAACAAAAAATTGAAGGTAAAGAGATACCAAATGACAATGACTTAATGGTCGTAACTAAATGGGGCAATGATAGAATTCTATTTGCGTTAGAATACCTGATTGATAAACGGTTATTAAAAGGTCAGATTTGGCTCGACTAAACCTCAAAAGGCAATAATATCGGATATAACTTATGAAGGTATTGATATCATTGAAAATCCAAATAAATTTAAAAAACATTTCGAACATACTAAAGATCTATAAATACAGTTGGGGCGCTGCTGAAAAATAATTTTTTTATAACATTTCCCACCAATAGCTTACCAGCTCAGCTTTGCGGAAAACTTTATATATCCGCTGGGCTATATACTCACCGAAAACCTGGCAAGTCGGCCGGCAAGGGCGACAATCAGCTGGCTAACCTTTCCCCCTCAAGGGGGAAGGAATTTTTAAGATAGCGTTTAAGGAGGCAGGACCAACCGTGTCCAGAACAGCGGCACTTGCCGGGTTGTCGGCAATTCTTGCGGCCGCCATCGTGGCCGCCATCTCGATGGGGATTTTTGGGGTGGGTACTCCGGCGTCGGCTCCCTCTAATGCAACAGCCATAGGCACGCCGCCAACCGACCGGTCCCCCGCCGAGCCCGATGTGACCTTCTACGTAGCCGCCTACCACTGGGACTACGCGATCTTCAGCGAGAACGGGTCCCGGCTCGACCCGACCACGGTCCCCGTGGGGACGATCGTAGAGATCTACGCCGTCAACGCGTTGGCCAAGGAGGCTGTGGGGAAGCTCCCGGCCCCGGTGGCAAAGGCCATCGGGGAGCTGCCCGTGTCCGATCCACAAGCTCTCCTCGCCACGGAGCCGGACTTGCAGCAGAGGGGCTTTCCGGTGATCCTGGACCACGGCCTCTTCATCGCTTCGGAGGTCCCTGGCAGGGAGGTAACGTATGGCGGACCCAACTACCTGGACCACGAGGCGCGGGAGCCGGTGCGGGTGGTGTTCGCGGCGGATAAGCCGGGGAGATACGAGTTTGTTTGCTGGAACTACTGCGGCGCCGGCCACACCACCATGACCCTACGGGAGAGACTCGTCGTGGAGCCCGGTGCTGCTCCCCATACTGCTCCTCCCCCGGTCGCCGGAGACCGGGTAGCCCTCGGGGAACGGATCTTTACGGGCACCGCAGGGGTGCTGTCCATATCTTGTACCACCTGCCACCAGATCGGCCGGGACGCTACCGGACCGGACCTTGCCGGCGTGGCCACCCGGGCGGCCGGGAGGGTCCCGGGCCTCACCACCGATGAGTACCTGCGGCAATCGATCTTACGGCCGCAGGCCTACGTCGTCGAGGGCTGGCCGCCCGTCATGCCGAGTTTCGAGGGGCAGATGACCGAAGAGCAACTACGGGCCCTCATCGCGTATCTCATGACGCTGAAGTAATATCTAAAAGGAGAGCAAGATGGCGACAGAGCGGAACGGCGATAGCCTGCACAATCCCGAGCTGGCGATGCAGGTGGCAAAGGACGCCCAGCGCGTCGTTGCCGGCGAACTTTCCGAGAAGGAGTTCTACGAGAAGTACCACGAGGCCTATATGGAGGAGTTCGGCTTCGACCGTCGGCAGGCAAGGCGCCCGGGGTCGGCGTCGGGCGCAGGCGGTGGGAACGTCCCAAATGAAAGGGAGGGCATATCCCGCCGCGCCTTCCTCATGTGGGCGTCGGGCGGAGTCATTGCCACGGCCCTTTCCAGCACACTTGGGTGCATGGTGCCCAAGGTCACTGACGGCGCCACACCGATCCAGGAGGTCGGGGAAGAGCCCCGGCAGGACCGGCGCGTTCAGCTTGGTATGGTCATCGACCTGGAAAAGTGCACCGGCTGTCTGGCCTGCGTTGATGCCTGCAAGCGGGAGAACAACCTCGACGAAGCGACCCACTGGATGTACGTCATGGCCTTCCGAGATCCAGGCGAGGAAGGGGGCCAGG
The DNA here is from genome assembly GCA_038046745.1 of Candidatus Hydrothermarchaeota archaeon. GTDB lineage: Archaea > Hydrothermarchaeota > Hydrothermarchaeia > Hydrothermarchaeales > JACQPM01 > JACQPM01. The sequence continues at coordinate 122 of JBBSVP010000221.1, read as the reverse complement.
GAGAGGGCCGGGCGCCCCTGAATTTCCTGGTGCGGCCGTGCCAGCACTGCTCCGATCCCCCGTGCGTGAAGGTCTGCCCCACCATGGCCAGGCACAAGCGGGAGAAGGACGGCCTCGTTCTT
>JBBSVP010000220.1:0-9656 GCA_038046745.1 Candidatus Hydrothermarchaeota archaeon | reverse complement strand
TCTCGTGGCTCTAGTGGGCTTCGGCACCCATGAGAAGATCGTGAAGTTCGTGGACGATCTCTATCCCGTCCGCTGGTCCAGGTCCAAGTCCCCCTGGATGCTCACCTTCGGCCTCGCCTGCTGTGCCATAGAGATGATGGCTGCCGGGACCTCCCGCTTCGACGGCATGGAACGCTTCGGTATGCTGCCCAGGGCTACGCCCAGGCAGGCCGATGTTATGATAGTGGCCGGGTGGGTCTCGAAGAAGATGGCCCCCAGGCTGAGGAGGCTCTACGACCAGATGCCGGAGCCCAAGTGGGTCATCGCCATGGGCGAGTGCGCCACCTGCGGCGGCCCCTGGTACGACTCCTACAGCATCCTGGACGGCGTCGACAAGATCGTGCCCGTGGATATATACGTCCCGGGCTGCCCGCCGCGCCCCGAGGCCCTCCTGGACGGCCTTGTCAAGCTGAGGAAGCTCATCCGCGAGGGGAAGAGGAAGGGGGTCGAGGGATGAACGCCGAGCAGAAGCCGGAGGCCAAGCCCGAGGCCCCGAAAGTAGAGCTGAGGGACGAGCTCCTGGACGGCCTCATGGCCCGATTCCCCAAAGCGATAACAGGGATACGGGTCCAGAGGCCCGCGAGGCTCTACGCCTCCCTGAGGAGGGAGGACCTCTTGGAGATCATCGGATATATCAAGAAGGACCTGGGCTTCGACCACCTCTCCAGCATCTCCGGCGCCGACTACGCGGACCGCTTCGAGGTTGTCTATCACCTCTGGTCCTACTCGACGAGGAAGGTCCTCACCCTGAAGGTCCCCCTCCCCAAGGATGACCCGAGGGTCCAGAGCCTGACGTCCCTCTGGAAGTCCGCCGACTGGTACGAACGGGAGGCCTATGACATGTACGGCATAAAGTTCGAGGGCCACCCCAACCTGACCAGGATCCTGCTGCCTGAGGATTTTGAGGGCTTCCCATTCCGGAAGGACTGGAAGCTGGTGGAGAACCCCTGGTACGAGGGGAAGGAAGTACCGAAGGAGGAATGAGATGGAAGTGGAGGAACTCGCCGGCCAGAGGATGGTCCTCAACATGGGGCCGCAGCACCCCAGCACCCACGGGGTCCTCCGCCTGGTGGTGGAGCTGGAGGGGGAGCGGGTCGTCAGCGCCACGCCCGTCCTGGGCTACCTCCACAGGGGGTTCGAGAAGCTCTGCGAGAACAGGACCTACGTCCAGGTCATACCCCTCACCGACCGCCTGGACTACCTCTCGTCCATGGGCAACAACATGGTCTATGTGAAGGCGGTGGAGGAGCTGGCCGGGATCCAGGTCCCAGAGAGGGCAGAGTATATAAGGGTCATAGCACTGGAGCTCCAGCGCCTCGCCAGCCACCTCCTGGCCACGGGCACCTTCGGCCAGGACCTGGGGGCCATATCCCCCCTCTTCTACACCTTCAGGGAGCGGGAGGTCATCCTGGACCTCCTGGAGATGCTATCGGGTGCGAGGCTCACCTACAACTACATGCGCTTCGGCGGGGTCAGAGGAGATCTCCCCAACGGCTTCGTGGAGAGGACGCGGGAGGCCCTCCGCTACCTGGAGCCCAAGATCGACGAGTACGAGGCCTACCTGAGCGACAACGAGATCTTCTGCATGAGGACCAAAGGGATCGGGATACTGACGCCCGAGGATGGGATAAATATGGGCGCTACAGGTCCGATGCTCAGGGCCTCCGGGGTGAAGACAGACCTGAGGAAGGACGACCCCTACACCATATACGATCGGTTCGACTTCAACGTCATCACCCGGAAGGATGGGGACTGCTTCGCCAGGTACGAGGTGAGGCTGGACGAGATGCGGGAGAGCATAAAGATCCTGGAGCAAGCGTTGAGCAATATACCGCCTGGAGAGGTCGTAGTCAAGCCGAAGAACGTCAAGCCCCCGGCCGGGGAGGTCTACAGCCGGATTGAGTCCCCCAGGGGGGAGCTCGGGATGTACGTGGTGAGCGACGGTACCGGTAATCCCTATCGGCTTAAAATAAGGAGCCCTGCCTACTCCAACCTCTCCTGCCTGCCCTACATCGTGAAGGGCATCATGGTAGCGGACCTCGTCGCCATCTTGGGGTCAGTAGATATAGTCCTCGGGGAGATCGATAGGTGAGAACATGACCCAAGATCCCTTAGCCCTGGCAGCCCAGTACCTGGCCATGCCCCTCGTGAGGGGGGTCGTGGGCGCCACGATCCTCATCGCCTCCATATCCCTTGCTTTACTCTTCCTCATCTGGCTGGAGAGGAAGCTCATAGCCAGGCTCCAGCAACGCTACGGCCCCAACAGGGCTGGCAAGTTCGGCATCCTCCAGATCATCGCCGACGGGATAAAGCTCCTGACGAAGGAGGACATCGTACCGGCGGCTGCCGACAGGTGGGTCTTCAATGCGGCCCCCGTCCTGGGCTTCGGCATAGCCTTCCTGGCCTTCGTTGCCATACCCTTCGGAGAGGGACTCATCGTCTCAGACCTCAATATAGGCATACTGTATATAATGGCCGTCTCCTCCCTGGCCGTGGTCCCAGTCATCATGGCAGGGTGGGCACCGAACAACAAGTATAACCTCCTGGGAGGGATGCGGTCCGCGGCCCAGATGATCAGCTACGAGGTCCCCCTGACCCTCTCCATCGTGGGCGTAGTGATGATGGCTGGCTCCCTCTCCACCGTGGCCATCGTGGAGGCCCAGAAGAGATTGTGGTTCATCGTCCCCCAGATCCTGGGCTTCATCGTCTTCCTCGTGGCGGCCTTCGCCGAGTCTGCCAGGCTCCCCTTCGACCTCCCCGAGGCCGAGTCTGAGCTCGTCCAGGGCTGGACCACGGAGTACTCCGGGATGAAATTCGCCATGCTCCTCTTCGCCGAGTACATCCATTCGATACTGGCTGCGCTCCTGGTCACCGTCCTCTTCCTGGGGGGATGGAACGGGCCCATCCTCCCGCCCACCGTCTGGTTCCTCCTCAAGGCCTTCGTCGTCCTCCTCTTCTTCATGTGGATGAGGGCCTCGGTCCCGAGGGTCCGCATAGACCAGCTCCTGAACATAGGCTGGAAGGTCCTGATCCCCCTGGCCCTCCTCAATATAGTGATAACGGGGGCCGCCGGGGTCCTCCTGGGGTGATTGTATGGTCGTCATGTCCCTTGTCCTGAGGCCGATGCTCATAACCCTGAAGCACCTCTTCATGAAGCCCGTAACAGTCCAGTACCCGGAGGAGAAGCTCACCCTCCCCGAGAGATACAGGGGGCTCCACTCCCTCTACCTGGACCGATGCATAAGTTGCGCCTCCTGTGCCAGGATCTGCCCCAACAAGTGCATAGAGATGACCTACGCGGGGGAGAAGGAGGTGAAGAAGGGGGACAAGGTAGTGAAGAAGAAGATCACCCATCCCTCCGTCTATATAGGCCGCTGCATGTTCTGCGGCCTCTGCGAGGAGATCTGCCCCACCAGCACTATAAAGATGACCGACTTCTACGAGCTGGCGGACGTGGAGAGGAAGGCCCTCTTCTACAACTACGACAAGCTTGCGGTGAAGGAGGGAGCCCGATAATGGTCTTCGAGATGATAGCCTTCCTGGCCCTCTCCGTCATCGTCCTGGGGTCATCCCTCATGGTGATGCTCTCCAGGGATATCGTCCACAGCGCCCTCTTCCTCGCTGGGGCTTTCGCAGGAGTGGCCGCGCTCTTCATCCTCCTGGAGGCCGAGTTCCTGGCCGCGATCCAGCTCATGGTCTATGCCGGGGCGGTGGTGGTCCTGATGCTCTTCGCCATAATGCTCACCAGGCGCGAGAAGGAGGGCAGCCTATGAACCTGGTCTTGAAGGTGCTGATCCTCACGATCTTCTTGGCTCTCATGGAGGTGAACGTGGGGGGCGTGAGATGGTACCAGCCCTTGGGCGAGCTCCAGGGTACGCCTACGGTGCTGAGCGGGAAGCTCTTCTCGGCCTACCTCCTCCAGCTGGAGCTGGTAGGCGTGATCCTCCTGGCCGCCATGGTGGGGGCCATATTCCTGGCCCGGAGGGAGGCAGCATGATCCCCCTGGTTTATTACCTGGAGCTCTCTGTCCTGGTCTTCGGTATCGGGCTCTACGGCGTCCTCACGTCCAGGAACGGCATAAAGGTCCTGATGGGGATCGAGCTGATGCTCAATGCGGCCAATATAAACTTCGTCGCCTTCTCCCGGTACCTGGCCGATGCCTCGGGGCAGGTCTTCGCCACCTTCATCATAGCCCTGGCGGCGGCCGAGGCGGCGGTGGGGCTGGCCCTCTTCCTGGCCATCTACAGGGCCCGGGGGACCGTAAACGTGGGCGAGCTCCAAAGTATGAGGTGGTAAGATGCTGGAATATGCCTGGTTGATACCTGTCTTCCCCCTGGTGGCCTTCGCGATAATACTCTTCTTCGGCCACAGGTTCAGGGAGCAGTGCGGCTACGTGGCCATAGCCTTCCTGGCCCTCTCCCTGGTGGTCTCCGTCCTGACGGTCGTGGACGTCCTGGGCGGCAGGACCGGCGGTAGCCCAGGGATAAGCTGGATCAACGCCGAGGGCTTCCGCTTCGGGACGATGATAGACCAGCTCTCGGCCCTGATGCTCTTCGCCGTCTCCCTCGTGGGCTTCCTTATATTCATCTACTCCCTGGGCTACATGCACGGGGACGAGGGGATCCAGAGGTACTTCGCCGAGATCAGCCTCTTCATAGCCTCGATGCTGGGCCTCGTGATATCGAACAACCTCCTCCTCACCTTCATCTGGTGGGAGCTCGTCGGCCTCTGCTCCTACCTCCTCATAGGCTTCTGGTATAGCAAGCCCTCGGCCGCCTCTGCGGCCAAGAAGGCCTTCCTGGTGACCAGGGTCGGGGACATGGCCTTCCTCTTGGGGATCTTCGTCCTCTACGCCTATTTCGGGACTCTGGACTACAAGGAGCTCTTCGAGCGGGCTCCGGAGTTCGCCAAGGTGGGGAGCGGGATCCTCGGGATGTCTGTCCTCACCCTCGCCTCCCTCCTCCTCTTCGGAGGGGCCGTGGGCAAGTCGGCCCAGTTCCCGCTCCACGTCTGGCTCCCCGATGCCATGGAGGGCCCCACCACCGTCAGCGCCCTCATCCACGCTGCCACGATGGTCAAGGCCGGGGTCTTCCTGGTGGCCAGGACATATCCCCTCTTCACCCCCGAGTCCTTCCTGGTGGTGGCCTACATAGGCGGGATAACAGCCCTCATCGCTGCCCTGATGGCGCTGGTGATGGTGGATATAAAGAGGGTGATCGCCTACTCCACCATAAGCTCCCTGGGGTACATGACCCTGGCCCTGGGCGTTGGCGGCTATGCCGCGGGGCTCTTTTATCTCCTCACCCACTCCTTCTTCAAGGCCCTCCTCTTCCTCGCCGCCGGTAGCGCCATCCACGGCGTCCACTCCATGGACATAAGGGAGATGGGCGGGCTGCTGAAGAGGATGCCCATAACGGGCTACACCGCCCTCGTGGGCGCCTGGGCCCTGTCGGGCTTACCACCGCTCAGCGGCTTCTGGTCTAAGGACGAGATCCTGGTGGCAGTCTTCGCCAAGGACCCGGTCCTCTTCGTCATGGCCATGGTCACGGCCTTCCTCACCGCCACCTTCATCTTCCGCTGGTTCTTCACCATCTTCACCGGCGAGGAGAGCGAGCGCTCGGCCCACGCCCACGAGTCCCCCTCTACGATGACAGCACCCTTAGTCATCCTGGCCATCGGAGCGGCCTTCCTGGGCTTCCTCAAGTTCTTCGGCTTCGAGGAGTGGATCGTGCGAGCCCTCCCCGAAGAGCCCCTGCCCATAGGCGGGGACCATGCCATCGTGATGCAGCTCTCCATCCTCATCGCCGCCCTCGGGATAGCCACCGCCTATATAATCTACAACAGGAAGACGGTCCCCAGCGAGTTCTTCGTCAGGAACCTGCGCCCCCTCCACACCTTCATCGTGAACAAGTACTATATGGACCACCTCTACATCGCCCTGGCCGAGAGGGTGGTGGCGGGCTTCTCCTATCTCATGGAGAGGTTCGATATGCTGGTCGTAGACGGGATCGTCAACGGCATAGGGCGGCTCTTCATCAGGATAAGCGAGGTCGTGAGGCGGGTCCAGACGGGCCTCGTCCAGGACTATGCCTCCGCCGTCCTCCTGGGGGCGAGCATCCTTCTCATCATCCTCAAGCTCAAGGAGGTGCTGGCATGATAGGCCCCCTGACCGTCCTGCTCCTCCTCCCTCTCTTGGGTGCCATAGCGGCGTACCTGGTGGGGAGGGTGAACCTGCGAGCAGCAAAGCTGCTGACCATCCTCGTATGCTTCGTCACCTTCCTCCAGTCCATAGCCGTCTACATGGACTACCGCGTACGCCCAAAGGCCTGGTTCCCGGCCGAGGACTTCCTCTGGGTCAAGGACCTGGGCATCTCCTACACCCTGGGCGTCGACGGGATCAGCCTCCCCCTGGTGATGCTCACCACCCTCCTCATGACAGTGGCCGTCATAAGCTCTTACGAGTACATCCATTTCAGGGAGAGAGAGTACTACCCCCTCCTCCTCATCCTCCAGATGGGGGTCACGGGGGTCTTCATGGCCCTGGACCTCTTCCTCTTCTACGTCTTCTGGGAGCTGGTCCTCATCCCCATGTTCTTCCTCATAGGGATATGGGGCGGCCCGAGGCGGGAATACAGCGCCGTCAAGTTCTTCGTATATACCCACATCGGCTCCCTGGCGATGCTCCTGGGGATCCTGGCCATATACCTGAAGGCCATCCCCACTGGCGTCACGACCTTCAACATGCTCACCCTGGCGAAGGTCATAGCCACGAGACCCGATATTTTCTACCCGTTCCTCCAGCAGCTGATCTTCGTGGCCGTCTTCCTGGGCTTCGCCTTCAAGATGCCCTCGGTGCCCTTCCACACCTGGCTCCCCGACGCCCACGTCGAGGCCCCCTCCCCGGCGAGCATGATCCTGGCTGGGCTCCTCCTCAAGATGGGGGGCTACGGCGTCATCAGGATCGGGGCCATGATGCTCCCCGAGGCTCTGAAAGCGCTGGCCTACGCCCTGGCGATCTTCGGTGTCAAAAGCATCATATACGGGGCCTTCGTCTGCCTGGCGCAGGTGGATATAAAGAGGCTCATCGCCTATTCCAGCATAAGCCACATGGGCTTCGTCGTCCTGGGGATAGCCTCCCTGAACATCCTCGGGATAAACGGCGCCGTCTTCCAGATGGTCAGCCACGGCCTCATATCCCCTCTCCTTTTCCTCATGAGCGGTCTCCTCCTGGAGAAGGCCGGTTCCAGGGAGATACCCATGCTGGGGGGCTTGACCAAGCGCTTCCCCGTCGTGGGCTGGGTGATGATCTTCGCCTCCCTCGCCTCCCTAGGCCTGCCCGGCCTGAGCGGTTTCATAGCCGAGCTGCTGGTCTTCCTGGGGGCCTACCAGGCCTATCCTCTCTTGACCATGGGCACCGCCATAGTGATCGTCATCACGGCCGCCTACTACATCTGGATGCTCCAACGGGCCTTCTTCGGCCCGCTCAACCCGAGGCTGGAGAAGTACCACGAGCACGTCCACTGGTCCGAGTCCCTCTCCATGGCCATCCTGATCATCTTCATCGTCACCTTGGGCGTATATCCGGTCCCGCTCCTGGACCTTATAAGCACCACCTCAGTCGACGTGGTAAGGCTTCTGGGGGGTGCGTAGATGGCTCAGCTCCTCGCCGTCCTGCCTGAGGTCCTGGTAGCCTCGACGGCGCTGGCTGTCCTCCTGCTGGACCTGGTAACGGATAGGAAGAAGGCCCTCGGCTACCTCAGCCTCCTGGGCCTACTGGCCGCCCTTGGGGCGGTGGTCAACACCTACGGGGTCAGGAGTGCGCTCTTCGATGGGATGTTCCTCATAGACGGCTTCTCCTTCTTCTTCAAGCTCACCTTCCTGGCTGTTGCCCTCCTCGTGGTCCTGGGCTCCATCACCTACGTGGTGAGGTCGGAGAGCCAGGGGGAGTATTACGTCCTCTTACTCCTCGCTACCTTGGGAATGATGCTCGTCGCCTCTGCCGGGGACCTCATAACCCTCTTCATTGGGATTGAACTGGCCTCCATCTCCACCTATGTGCTGGCGGGCTTCAGGAAGGACCCCCAGACCACCGAGGCCGCTGCCAAGTACTTCATCATGGGCGCCCTCTCATCGGCGCTGATCCTCTTCGGCATATCCCTCATCTACGGGATGACAGGTACGACGAGCATATACCAGATCGCCTACAGCCTCAACCTGGCCATAAGCCAGGGGGGGATGGCCCCCGTGGCCTACCTGGCCATGGTCTTCCTCATCGCTGGCTTCGGCTTCAAGATGGCTGCCGTCCCCTTCCATATGTGGGCCCCCGACACGTACCAGGGCGCCCCCACCACCATCACGGCCTTCCTGGCCGCGGGCTCCAAGAAGATGGGCTTCGCCGCGGCCTTCAAGGTCTTCGCCATCGCCCTGGTGGCCCTCCGGGTGGAGTGGTCCCTGCTCTTCGGGATACTGGCGGCCGTCACCATGACCTTAGGGAATGTGGTGGCCCTCAACCAGAAGAATATCAAGCGAATGCTCGCCTACTCGAGCATAGGGCACGCGGGCTACATCTTGGTCGGCCTTGCCTTGCTCACCCCTCTGGGCTTCGCAGGGGGGCTCCTCCACGTCCTGACCCATGCCTTCATGAAGGGCGGCGCCTTCCTGGCTGTTGCTCTCCTCTCCTACGCCATGGTGGGGGAGGATATCGAGGAGTACATAGGCCTGGGGAAGAGGGCCCCCGTGACCGCCTTCGCCCTCCTCATCTTCCTCCTCTCCCTCATCGGTATCCCACCGCTGGCTGGGTTCTGGTCCAAGTTCCTTCTGGTGACGGCCGCCCTGGAGGTCGGCGGCTGGGCCTTCTGGCTGGCGGTGCTCCTCGTCCTGAACTCGGCCATCTCCCTATTCTACTACGCCAGGATCATAAAGTACATGTACATGACCAAGCCCGAGAAGGAGCTTGGCAGGCTCGAAGAGCCCCTCCCCATCCTCGCGGCCCTCGTCCTGGCGGTCCTGGCCATCTTCGCCATAGGGCTGGCCCCCCAGACCTTCATAGACCTGACCATCGACGCCGTGGGCGCCCTCTACCAACTCTGATATGGAAAAACTCCGATGCGATGTCTGCGGCAGCCTGCACAGCACCAGCAAGGCCCTGAGGAGGCACCAGAGGGAGAAGCACCCTCCCGAAGGGAAGGAGGGGTCCAAGGCCTGGTCCTACCTCCTGGTGGCCCTCCTGGTCCTGGGCCTCGGGTTGGGGGCCTACAAGCTCCTCACCTCCAAGCCCAGGATGGGGCCCCAGGGATCGGCCCACCTCCACGCAGACTTCAAGGTCTATATTGAGGGGCGCGCCCTGGACTTCTCCCCTCCCAAGTACCAGGTCCGGTCCCAGTTCGTCCACGTGGAGAACGGGGACGGGGACATCCTCCACACCCATGCCGCCGGGGTCACCGTTGGCGACTTCTTCAGGACCCTGGGCATGAAGTTCGAGAAGGGCTGCTTCACCCTGGATACCGGCGAGCAGTTCTGCGATCAGGGAGAGAAGAGGCTCGGATTCTATGTGAACGGGCAGCCCAACGAGGAGTACGGGGAGCACGTCGTCAAGAACCTGGAGAAGTACCTCATCA
>JBBSVP010000219.1:0-12901 GCA_038046745.1 Candidatus Hydrothermarchaeota archaeon | reverse complement strand
CACGACGCCCAGCCAACCTCGGGTCACTTTCCCCTGGGCCTTGAGCTGGAGGAGCTCGAGGACTGGTCGTGCTGCGGCGCGACAGCGGCCTACTCTGTGAATTACCTCTTATCACTGGCGCTGCCGGCCAGGAACCTCGCCCTGGCAGAGGCCAAGGGCCTGGATATAGTGACGCCATGCCCCGAGTGCTATTACCGCCTCTGGGCGGCCCACGATTCTATGGGGGAGGATTCGAAGATCCTGGAGAAGGTGAACAAGGCCATGGACGGGACAGGGCTGAAGTGTGCTGGGAGCGTAGACGTGAAGCATATCCTGGACGTCCTCGTCAACGGCGTGGGGATGGAAGCGATAGCCAAGAAGGTCGTCAGGCCCCTGAAAGGGCTGAAGGTCGTGCCCTACTACGGCTGCATCATAGTGAAGCCCCCCAGGAAGAGCCGCTTCGACAGCCCCGAGAACCCCATGACCATGGACAGGCTCATCTCGGCCCTGGGAGCCGAGTCCATCCAGTGGGACTCCAAGACCCGCTGCTGCGGCGGCCCCATAATGCTCACCAACGAGAAGGCGATGCTCAACCTGAGCCACGACCTCCTGGCGAAGGCCAAGGCCGCCGGGGCCCAGGCCGTGGTCCTCCCCTGCCAGCTCTGCCAGTTGGCGCTGGATGGGAAGCAGACGGCCATGGAAGAGGCTTTCAAGGAGAAGATAGACATGCCTGTCCTGTACTTCACCCAGCTCATGGGACTGGCCTTCGGCATAGAGCCAAAGAGACTGGGCCTGGACAAGAACCTGGTCTCCGTGGACAAATTATTGAAGTCCATCGGTATAAGCTCCTAATCTCCCCCCTCTGAGCGCCAGAGGACCTATTTATATCAGTAGAGGGAGGGATTGTATATGTTCAGAGGGGAAGGCCATGCCATCTTGGAGGCCAGGCTCCGGCGGAGGCTCGAGGAGGCCGCCGAGAGGATAGGGGACCTGAGGGAGAGGAGGGCCCTCACCTACCTGCGGGCTACGGAGCTCTACTTTGGGACGGCGGATTTCACCCCCTGCCTCCTGGACCCATCCCCTGACCTCACGATACCCGTTGCCCTCCTCTTCCATAGTCCCCTCTTGGTCTCCTTCCCTCCCGTCAGGCGGGAGAGGGATTTCCTGGCCAGGTACGGCATGAGGCCCGAGGGCGTGGCTGCCCTCCTGGAGGAGGGTTACCTCAGGCTCCTCGTCGACCCCCTGGAGGGGTATGGGGCATCTCGGGTGGACTACAGCCGGATCCTATCTCCCGAGAACCTCCCTTACATACACCCCCAGGAGACCTTCCGCACCCTCAACGCCCATTACCTGGAGGCCCTCCCCGAGGACCCCCTGGCAGGCCTGGAGGAGATGGGCTACGCCCATCTGGTAGAAGCGATGGGGGAGGAGGCCACATCCCTGAGGATGCTGGTGGGGCAGGAGTGGGCACCCTTCGAGAGGCTTCATGGGAATGAGGTGGTCAGGGCCTACCGCCGGGCCTCGGAGGTCGCCTCCACCGAGCCCCTTCCGCTGGAGGCGGCCATGCCGCTGGCCCAGTACGGCTCCTGGGGGGACCTCTACGGCAGGGCGCCCAGGGACTTCGAGGTACCGGAGATGACCTTCAAGCCCAGGGTGGCGGTGGAGGAGTTCGACGAGTATGTAGACCTCCTGAAGGAGTTGGGCGGAGCAAAGGCCTTTGGGAGGGCATCCAAGAGGGGCTCGCTCCTGGCCAGGGGAAAGGCGCGGCTGGCTGCCAAGAGCTTCCTGGACGGCTGCCAGGAGGAGGCGGAGGATGTGGGGGAGACCCTCGCTGCCTACGCCGCCGGGTGGCGCTCCGTCTCCGCCTCCTTCCGGGGGGGGTACGTCATGAAGGCCGTGGGGGAGGAGGCCATGGCCCTCTTCGAGGGGGTCGAAGACCCCATCCTCCAGCAGGCCCTGGGGAAGGTGAGGGCCACCGGGACTAGGCTGGCGGAGGGCCTCCTCCTCCTGGAAGATGCCGGCATACCCCATCTGGGGAAGGGTGAAACCCTGGAGGCCATCAAGACCCTCTTCAAGGGGTACACCTTCATGCCCTTCCAGAGGCACCGGGTCGAGCTGAGGAGGAGCTTCGCCTCGGTGCCTGCCATAGGGCCCAGGGACCTGGGCTTTGAGGTGGTAGTCCAGAGGCTCGTGAGCACCCACTACCGAAAAGCTTAAGCCGTGCAGGGTCCTCGTCCTCTCAGGTGTATCCATGTACGGCCGCTCCCGCCTGAAGTTGGACCTGGTCAACTCCCTGGCCCTATTCCTCATACTCTTCGGCTTCCTGAGCTGCGTGGCCAGTTTCATGGCCTTCCAGTACTTCACCCAGGAGATGGAGAAGTACGACATCGGCGGGGAGCTCACCAGGGTCCATGAGAACCTGGACGAGGCCTCCATAGCCCTCCAAGCGGGCTCCGCATCCATGGAGGAGGTCAACCGTCTATTGCTGAAAAGCGCCAATATCACGAGGGACGCAGGGAAGAAGCTTGACGTGGAGATACCCTACGTCCACAAAAAGCAGGTCACCCAGGAGTTGGTGGAAGACAAGCTGACGCCCCTCCACGACGCCTCCGCGGCCATGCTCCAGGCTGGGAGCGAGTTGGAGGCCCTGGCCGGGGCTGTGAAGACGTCCTCCAGCAGCGCCAAGGCGGTCTCGACCAGGCTGGGTGAGACCACCGGCGAGATCAAGGAGATCAAGGCCAAGTACGAGGCCGTGCGGGGGCTCCTGCGGACCGTCAGCGTCTTCTTATTCGTCTGGTTCTTCGCCCTGGGGGCCTCCCTCTTCCTTCTGGGGATGGCCATCCTGAGGCTCAACTCCATGGCCACCTTCAAGTACCGCTAGTTCGAACTCCCTGAACCCATCCCGCAGGATCGCCTCCCTGGCCCCTTTCATCAACTCCTGGAAGAAGGTGAGGTTGTGGATGGTGACGAGGCGCATCCCCAACCCCTCATGGACCTTGAGGAGGTGGTTTATATAGGCCTTGGAGTAGTTCCTGCACGCGCCACAGCGGCACCCCTCTTCTATAGGTCTCTGGTCCCTGGAGTACCTCCCCTTGGAGAGGTTCAGTCTCCCTGACCAGGTATAGGCTGCGTTGTGCCTCGCGTTCCTGGTGGGGAATGCGGAGTCGAAGATGTCGATGCCCAGCGCTATCGCTCGCAGGAGCTCCCGGGGGGAGCCGACGCCCATGAGGTACCTGGGCTTCCCCTCTGGGAGGAGGGGGACCGTCTCCTCAAGGACCCGGAACATCACCGCCTTCGGTTCCCCTATGCTCAACCCCCCGATACCATACCCGTCGAAGCCTATCTCCACCAGCCCCCTGGCGCTCTCCTCCCTCAGGTCCCTATAGACCCCCCCTTGGACGATGGCGAAGAGCTCCCCCTTGCCAGAGGCTTTGAACTCCTCCGCCCACTTGGCGGTCCTAGCCACCGCTTTCCCAGCCGCTTCCGGGCCGGTGCCGTAGGGCGGGCAGTCGTCGAGGGCCATGGCCACGTCGCTCCCCAGGCGGGCCTGGACCTGGGCGCACACACCGGGGGTGAAGAGGTGCCTGCTCTCATCGAAGGGCGAGCGGAAGGTTATGCCCCTCTTGCTGACGCCCTGGAAGAGGCCCTTCCTGAGAACCTGGAAACCGCCGCTGTCGGTGAATATGACCCTGGGCCAATGCATGAACCCGTGGAGCCCACCGGCCCTCTCGACGGCCTCCACCCCTGGCTTGAGATAGAGAAGAAAGGCGTTGGCTATGATCGCCTGGGCCTTCGTCTCCAGGACCTCCTCCGAGGAGAGGGTCTTGACCCCCGCCTTCGTGGCCACGGGCATGAAGGCCGGCGTGTCGATGGCGCCGTGCCTCGTGTAGAGCCGCCCAGCCCTGGCACCGGTCTTCTTATCCCTGTGGATGAGCCTGAACATCTAGAGGCCGTACCTCGCCGCATCCACAGCCAGCCTCAGCCGGTCGTCTCTCATCATGTGCCTTATGATTTCGTCCACATCCCGGGCGTTCACGGCCACCAGCTTCTGGTAGGTCGTGCCCTGGGAGAAGGTCAGCTTGCCATCTTGCACCAAGAAGTGGTTGCGGTAGACGACCTCTTTCCCCTCCGTGATATCCAGGCGGTAGGTGTAGTTCTCCCGGAAGGCGTGGGCGTTCTCCACCAGATAGCTGTTCCCGTTGAAAGCCTCTACGAAGAGGAGGACCTTCTCCTCGATGGGCAGGGAGCTCACGGATTTAAAGGGGCCCAGTTCGAAGTGCCAGAGGGCCAATATAACCAGGACTACGAGGGCTAGGGCCTTGTACCTCCTCCGCATCCTTAATAAATCGCTGGAGTGCGGTCTTAAAGCTTTCCCCTGAAGACGAGCATCGCGTCCCCGAAGCTGTAGAAGCGGTAGCCCAGGTCAACGGCCGCCCGGTAGGCGTCCAGGACCCTCTCCAGGCCGGCGTAGGCGGCGATGAGCATCAGGAGGGTGGACCTGGGCAGGTGGAAGTTCGTCAGGAGGCCCTCCACGGGGGCCCTGAAGCGGTAGGGCGGATATATAAAGAGGTCTGACCAGCCCGAGGCCGCCTCCACCCTGCCCGAGGTGCAGGCGCTCTCCAGGGCCTTGAGGGTCGTGGTCCCCACGGCGAAGAGCCTCCCTTCCCGTCTATCTATAGCCTCGGCCGTCCCTTCGGGGACTTCGAAGTACTCGGGCTCCATCCCGTGGTCTTCGACCATCTGGCACCTGACGGGGGTGAAGGTCCCTGGGCCTATGTGGAGGGTGACGTGGGCCGTCTCGACCCCCATCGCCTCCAGCTCCTCCACGAGGGAGGGGGTGAAGTGGAGGCCGGCCGTAGGTGCGGCGATGGAGCCCGGCTTCGACCCATATACGGTCTGGTACCGCTCCCCGTCTAGGAGGCGCTCCTTTATATAAGGGGGCGTGGGCACCTCCCCTACATCGCCCAGGAAAGGGAACGGGTCCTCGTCGAACTCCAGGAGGAACCGCCCCCCCGCCTTCCCCCTGACAGCTGCCCTGAAGGGGCCGAAGGAGAGATCCGTGCCCGGGCTTATATTCTTCCCCCTCACAAGGGCCTCCCAGAGCCCGCCAACCCTCCTCACCAGGAGCGCTTCCACCCTCCCGCCGGTCCCCTTCCGCCCCCGCAGCCTAGCCGGTACCACCCTGGTGTCGTTCACCACCAGGAGGTCCCCAGGGGCCAGATAATCTTTGATATCCCTGAAGGACCGGTGCTCCATCCCCGCCCCCAGGACTAGGAGCCGGGAGGCGGACCTGTCTTCCAGGGGCCTCTGGGCTATGAGCTCCCGGGGCAAAGGGTAATCGAACTCATCCAGGCGCATCCTGCCAAGCTTTATCTACGGGCGCTTTATAAAACTGCCCGAGATGAACAAGACGAAGGTCCAACGCACGACCCAGGGCCAATTCTTCATCCTCCTCCCCGACGATCTGATCAGGGTAGCTAAGTGGAGGGAGGGCGATGAGGTGGAGGTCTGGCCGGGATCCGAGACCAGTCCTCGGGCCCAGGATCTGGTCCTGCGGAAGGTTTAGGAAGCTTTATAAGGTGGCGTAAGGGAGTCTTAAAGCATGCCGGTAGAGGTCCTGGCCCAGATAGGCCCCAACCTCTCGAACCTCTTCCTGTTCCTGACAGAGACGGCCGAGACCCTGGGTGTAGACCTCAACCTCCTTATCCTGGCCCTTGTAGCAGCCTCCATGTTGGCCCTCTACGTCTTCTATGCCGCCATCACCCCAGTGGCCAAGAGGAGGCGGAAGAAGGGTTTGAAGAGAGGCGAGACCCAGGTGGCTGCGGAGCTCCTGGAGGAAGGGGAGATAGAGTTCGAGGAGAGGGAGGAGAAGGAACGGCCCCTAGCCCTGGAGCTGCCCTCGGAGAGGGTCCAGATAGAGTCCAAGGGGGACCGTCTGGTGATCACGCTATCGGAGCCTCGGGTCAGGACCGTGGAGATCCAGCCCCCCGAGGCGGCGGTGGAGCGGCAGGTCGAGGGGGCGGTCAGGGTGAAGGGGCCGAGGAAGGCGGCGGTGGAGCCGCTGGTCCCGGAGGAGAGCCTCGCGAAGATCCGAGAGCCCCTGGACCTCGCAGGGGCGTCCATGGATTCGGCCATGGCGATGGTAGCCAAGAGACACTCCCTGGAGAGCCTGACCATGGTGAACACCGAGGGGCTCCTCATAGGGACCACGAGCGAGTTCCCTGAGGAGGAAGCGGCCCAGGCCACCAGCCTCCTGGCAAGCCTCTCCAGGAAGGAGGAGCTACGGTGGATCGAGATCGCCGGTAAAGAGATGATCTACCTCTTCTACGCCACTGCCGGGGATATGGGGGTCATAGCCATGGCCAAGCGGGGGGAGAAGCTCGATACCCACACCCTGCTGGCCCTGGGGAAGGACATAGCCTCCGTGGCGCAGCAGCTGGCGCCCTAGAAGGTGTAGTACTTCCGCAACACAGTGTAACGCTTCTCGATGATCCTCTTAAACTCGCCCTTCGCCCTTCTGATATCTTCGGCGGTCTTTCTATCCCCTAAGTACTCGACCCAGGAGGCGACCCACTCGGCCATCTCCGGGGTGAAGGAGTCCAGGCTCACCTTCAGCTCCTCCAGGTTCCTTATGGCCCCGGACCCCAGATAGTAAGGCTCCTTACCCGCGGGGTCGAACATCAGCTTGGCCAAGTTGTAGAGGTCTTCTCTCTCTTCCCTCTTTCCCTCCCTCCTGCGCATGCCACCGCCAATAGCTTATTGCGTGTGCGGGATAAAAATCTTTCTAGAGCAAAGGTTAAATATCCTCGGTGGCCAAGGCTCATTAGGAGATATATGCACAGTTCGCTCCTTCTCCTCATCATTTTGGCCTCCTTCCCAGCTGTCTGGGGCACGGATTATACGGTCTCCACCTACGCGGGGATGGGGGCTCCGGATTTTGCCGATGGGTCCGGCGACACGGCGAAGTTCTACAACCCCGCCGACGTAGCGGTGGACAGCGCCGGCAACGTATACGTGGCAGATACCGATAACAGCAGGGTGAGGATTATAAAACCTGACCGGACCGTGAGCACCTTGGCGGGTGGACCCCCCGGCTTTGGAGAGGAGGCCAAGCTCTACAATCCCCTGGGGCTGGACGTCGGCCCGGGAGGGACTATCTACGTAGCCGATACTGGGAACCACAGGATAAAGAGCATAGGCCCCGACGGGAAGGTGACCCCCCTGGCCGGAGGCTTCGAGGGCTACACGGAAGGTGTAGGGACTAAGGCGAGCTTCAGGAAGCCCCGCGATGTAGTCGCCTCTGGGGGCGTCCTCTACGTCGCCGACACCGGTAACAACCGCATCAGGAGGATAGACCAGGATACGGTGGTCTCTACCCTGGCCGGGGACAGCGCCCCAGGCTATGCCGACGGGCAGGGTAAGGCAGCCCGGTTCTTCAACCCCCAGAGCGTAGCTCTGGACAGCGCAGGCAATATCTACGTGGCCGACACAGGGAACCACAAGATAAGGCGCATAACCCCCGACGGGACCGTCACCACCATAGCAGGGAGCTGGAGGGGGTACGCCGACGGCCCGGCAGAGGAGGCCAAGTTCGATAACCCTGGTGGATTGGCTCTGGACAGCGCAGGCAATATCTACGTGGCCGACACAGGGAACCACAAGATAAGGCGCATAACCCCCGACGGGACCGTCACCACCATAGCAGGCTCCGCCCCCATCGCCGTCTCCCTGGGCTACGTGGACGGGACCGCAGAGGAGGCCAAGTTCAACAGGCCGAGCGGGATAGCTGTGGACAGTGCGGGCAACATCTATGTGGTAGATACCGGGAATCAGAGGGTGAGGAAGATCTCCCCGACGGCGCCGCCCAAGCCTGCCATGACGGCACCTCCAGCCACGCAACCCCGGGCAGGTACCTCGCCAGCGCCACCCCAAACGACTACCGCCGCTGGATCAACCCTGCCCCCATCCAAGGGCGCTTGTGGCCCAACCAGCGTCCTCCTCCTGGCCCTCTTGCCGGCTCTTGCGTTCAACCCCCTGAGACGGGGGGGAAGATAGCCAGCTCGTCCCCCTCCCTGACCTTCGTATCCTTCCCGGCGATCTCCCCATTTACGGCTACCAGCGCCTTTCCTTCCTTGTAAAGACCTAGTAGTCCAGGCGCCTCCCTATCCAGGAGCTCCAGGACCTCCAGGAGAGTCCTCTCCCCCCCGGTCTCCAGGACTACCTCCCCCCGGCCTATCCGCTCCCGGAAGCCTGCGAAGAACCTCACCACCACCATCTTTCGCACCTAGCCAGGGATTATATGGAGGGCCTCGGATTTAAGGGATACCCTCATCTCCTGCCCCACGGCAACGGCCATCTTCTCAGCCACGTGCCTCGGGATATCTGCCACCAGCAGGTCCCCCCCCACCTGGAGCTCGACCCTCACCGTCGTGGCCCTGGGGGCCAGTCCCACGACCCTCCCGGTGAAGACGTTCTTGAGCCGGGGGTCCAGGGGGCGGTCCTGGCGGAGGAAGAGGACCTCCTCGGGCCTTATGCATAGGTGGATCTTCTCGCCCTCCCTTACATCCCTGGGAGGGGCCAGGACCTCCATCCCCCTGGTGGTCACCCTCACGCCGCTGGGGTCGGCCTTGAGGACCCTCCCCTCGAAGATGTTCCTCACCCCCATGAAGGCCGCCACGAAGGGGGTCCTGGGCCTGTAGAAGACCTCCTGCCTGGTCCCCAGCTGCTCGACCTTCCCATCGTTCATGACCGCTATCCTATCGGCCAGGCCGTAGGCCTCAGCCTGCTTGTGGGTGGCTATGACCACGGTTATGCCGAGGCCCTTTATCCTCCTTATGATCTCCTCTATCGCACCTTCGTTGATGGGGTCCAGGTTGGCGGTGGGCTCGTCTAGGAGGAGGACCTCGGGCTGGAAGACCGTGGCCATGGCAAAGCCCAGCCTCTGGGCCTCCCCCCAGGAGAGGGTCCTCGCCCTGCGGCCCTCGTAGCCTGAGAGGCCCACCAGTGCCAGCGCGCCAGCGACCCTATCCTTTATCTCCTCCTCCCGCACCCCCCTGACATCCAGACCGTAGGCCACGTTCTTGTAGACCGTGGCGTCGAAGGTGGCCCCGCCCTGGAAGACCATGGCTATCCGCCGCCTAAGGGCCAAGGAGAGGTCCCACGTATCGCATCCATCGAAGAGGACCTCTCCTCTAGTTGGCCTATCGATGAGGCTAAGGATGCGCAAGAGCGTCGTCTTCCCAGCGCCGCTGGGTCCCATGACCACCAGGACCTCGCCCCTCTCCACCCCCAGGTTTATATCCCTCAGGACCTCCCGCCCATCGTACTCCCTCCATACCCCCCTAGCCTCCAGGAGGGCCATCAAGCGGTCCGCCTCCTTATGATGCTCGCCAGGAGGTTTGCGGCGAAGGCCAGGGCCAGGACTATTATACCCAGGGCTATGGAGGTGGATATGTCCCCCTTGCTCGTCTCCACCGTTATCGCCGCTGTGAGGGTGCGGGTATACGAGATTCCGTCGGCGTAGACTATATTCCCACCTACTATCAGGATAGCTCCCACTTCCGCTATGGCCCTACCGAAGCCAGCCAGGATGGCCGTGGCGATGCCGTGGCGCGCCTCCTTCACCACCACCAGGGCCACGTCCTTTCGGGTCCCGCCTAGGGTGTAAGCAGTATCCCTGACGGTCGGGCTCACGGCCCCAATGGCCGCCAGGCCAACTCCCGTGATGATAGGGGTCACGAGGATATACTGGGCTACGACCATGGCGGCGGGGGTGAAGATTAGGTTCAATATCCCCAGAGGCCCCGCAGGGACCAAGAAGAGGAAGACGGCCAGCCCCACCGCAACGGGGGGCAGGCCCATGGCGGTGTTTATGGCCGTCACCAGGAGCCCCTTCCCCCGGAACTCCCAGAAGGAGATGGCCAGGGCCACGGGGATGGCAGTGAGAGAGGCCAGGAGGACGGCAGACCCCGAGACCTTGAGGGAGACGATGGTGGCGCTCCATACGTAAGGGTCCCTGGCCAGGATCAATCCCAGGGCCTTTACGAAGCCGTCCAGGAGGAAGGTCAGGCTGTTCACGGAGGGCCTCCATTCCTCCAACAAATGGGCAGGGATATAAACTTTTCCTCATCTGGGGCTTAAGGTAAACATATATATTTACCTTTTCCATATTATGGGCCATGGTCGAGTCCTTCTTATCGGAGAGGCAGCTGGAAGTTCTGGGCCTGAGAGGAAAGGGCAAGACCCAGGGCGAGGTGGCCCGGTGCCTAGGGACTACGAGGGAGAACATCTCCATAACGGAGGGGAGGGCCCTGCGGAACGTGGAGAAGGCCCGCAGAACCATCGAGGAGTTCGAGGCCCTGGACCCCGTCGTCATCGAGGTGGAGGAGGGTACGGACCTCTTCTCTATACCGGCGATGATCTTCAGGGCCGGGGATAAGCACGGGATAAAAGTCCTCTACGACAAGACCTCCCTGGTGGGCTCCATCCGGAGGCACGCCGGCCGGAAGGTCGTAGGGAACAGGGTCGTCCAGGCCTTCACCGTCTACCTTCTGAGGAGAGGGAGGGTGAGGCTCCCATGAGAAATGAATAAAAAGGCCGGGGGCGAGTTACTTACGCGGATGACCAATCTCCAGGCAGATCTTCAGGACCGCGCCCAGGAACTACCTCCTCAAGGGGGGGGTGAGGGGAAGAGGAAGAGGGCGGCGTACAAGATGGAGGCCCGGAGGGTCAACTTCTGGTACAACGCCAACCAGGCGCTGACCGATATCAGCCTGGGGGTCCACGCCCACAAGGTCACGGCCCTGATAGGCCCCTCAGGGTGCGGGAAGACATCCTTCATCAGGCTCCTGAACAGGATGAACGACCTCATCACCTACGCCCGGGTGGAGGGGGAGATCCTCCTGGACGGGGAGGACATATACAGGGAGGGCATAGACGTGGTGGCCCTGCGGAGGAGGGTGGGGATGGTCTTCCAGAAGCCCAACCCATTCCCCAAGTCCATCTACGAGAACGTCGCCTACGGCCCCAGGATCCACGGGATAAGGGACAAAGAGAAACTGGACACCATCGTGGAGTACAGCCTCATCGAGGCGGCCCTCTGGGACGAGGTGAAGGGGAAGCTCTCCGCCTCAGCCCTCCAGCTCTCGGGGGGGCAGCAGCAGAGGCTCTGCATCGCTAGGGCCCTGGCCGTGAAGCCCGAGGTGATCCTCATGGACGAACCGTGCTCTGCCCTGGTCCCCATCGCCACCGCCAAGATAGAGGCCCTCATGCACGGCCTCAAGAAGGAGTACACAATAGTCATCGTAACGCACAACATGCTCCAGGCCGCCAGGGTATCGGACTACACGGCCTTCTTCCTCCTGGGCGAGATGATCGAATTCGGGGAGACGAAGCAGATCTTCGAGAACCCAAAGGAGAAGAGGACGGAGGACTACATAACTGGGAGGTTCGGGTGATGAGCAGGAGATCTTTCGACCAAGAGCTGGAGGAGATAAAGCAGGATGTAATCAAGATGGGCAAGTTGGCCAAGGAGGCGGTATATACCTCCGTCCGGTCCCTGGCAGAACAGGACCTGCAGCTGGTGGACAAGGTCTTCGCCGTGGAGGACGAGACCGACGTCCTCAACCTATCCATAGAGGACAGGTGCCTCAGACTAACGGCCCTCCAGCAGCCCGTGGCCCGGGACCTGAGGTTCATAGCCGCCATGATGAGGATCTCCTACAACTTCGAGAGGATGGCGGACCACGCGGCCAAGATCGCGGAGATAACCAGGAAGACGGCCTCCAAGCCCCTCCTCAAGCCCCTCATCGACATCCCCAGGATGGCGGGCATCATATCCGAGATGGTGGACATCAACCTCCAGGCCATAGCAGCCAGGGACGTGAAGCCCACGGAGGAGCTCTCCAAGAAGGACGACCTCGTAGACGCCCTCTACGAGCAGGTCTACAAGGAGCTCCTGACATTCATGATCAAGGACCCCAAGACCATAGACGATGCCACCCACCTTCTCATCGTAGCCCTCTACCTGGAGCGGATAGGGGACATCGCATGCACCACGGGCTCGAGGATCGTCTACATGATCGAGGGGAGGAGGGTCTGGATCAAGTGACCTCTTCCTTGACCTCCACCACCTTGGCGTCCACGTAGTAATCAGCGAACCTCAGGTACCCCTTCTCCCGGTAGAGGAGGACCCCCACCAAGAGGTCCAGGGGGATGAAGAATATCTTGGCCACGTTCCTTATGGTACTCTCCACCAGGTTGAGCCTCCTGCCGGACCTCTTCACCACCCTGATACCCATGATGTACTTCCCCAGGGTCTGGCCGTTGTGGGCCTCCATCAGAGTGAGGGCCACCAGGGCCAGGGAGAGGACGGCGTGGAAGTACTCCACGATCATGATGGGGTGGATGGTCTTGTCGAAGATGAAGGGCCCCACCTTCTCCGGGGTGAGGGTCGCCATGACAAACACTATCAGGCTTGGGAGGCCCACTAGGAGGACGAAGTCTACGACATTGGCCACCGCTCTCTTCGTGAGGGGGGCATGGGCCTCGGGCCTCGCCTCCTCCACGGACCCTCCGAGCTGCTGGACCTCCCTCAGGATGGTGTGGGCCACCTTGCCCTTCTTTGTCAGGATGTAGGTCCCCTCGGGCGTAGTCTCGCAGAGGTCCCCCATGGTCTTCAGGTGGAAGTTCAGCTGCCCCGTGTCGCTCTCCAGGGTGTTGAGGATTTCCGTATAAGAAAGCTCCACCTTATCGTTCAGGAGCGCGACTATCCGGGCCCTCATGGGGTGCGAGAGCACCTTTAAGAGGCCGACCTCCTTCAGTTCCTTCACCGAGATATCACTCTCACTGGTATCAAGCCGTGCTATCTTATTAAAGCTTGCTCCTATCCGGTAGTGTTGCATCATAGGGGCTTACAATAATT